>CALKAL010000001.1 GCA_937983065.1 uncultured Bacillaceae bacterium
CATTTATTTATCTATTGCTTATAGCGCATGATCAATTCGCTTATACCAATCGGGATTTATGAGATGCTCCACTTCGGAAATCGGTATTTCAATTTCTGGCATACCTGCAGCACCTGCAACGACTTCATATTTATTAAAAATAAAAACTAAATGGCCATCACGAATGAACATATTCTCAAAATGATATTCCTCTTTTTCCATCCACTTTTCTAGTTCGTCTTCTAAAATATAATCTTTATACTGCTCTGAGTTTAATAGGGCTTCTTTTACAAGGGGCCGAATGATTTCCTTCGCTTCTTCTGGATCATTAAAAATTGTTTCCTGAACGACAAATCTGTCATCTTTTAAATCGGCTAACCAGACTTTCGCTTGCTGATTCGCATTAGCACCACCTGAATAAATCTCTTCATGTAAGACGACGGAGTACAAATCTTTCCCACTTAAATAAACGTTCGCCTTGACTGTTAAATTGCCCCGTCTCTCCTTAGATACATTTCCTTTACTAATCGCAAAAAATTCCTCAATCAAATGTTTAATATGCTTCCTAACAGTTGAGTCTAATTTTTTATCCATAAAAAATGGAAGTTCTATGTCGAGTGTGTAAGTTGGCTCCTCTTTTTTTAACCGTTTCAATTGGATTTTAGTAAATTCTGATTCTATAATTTCTGCATCTTCATCAAGTTTAATATCTGCTTCTATAAACCGTTCTTCAGCTATTATCGTACTCTCAGGTAAAAATAAACTAATAAAAAAGGTGAATATAAAAAGAATCAATAACGTTTTACCCGTTTTTCGCATCATCACCATTCCTTCTTTTAAAATATCGTTATCTTTAGTTAAACCAAAAAGAAGGAATCTATGCATTTAACGACGGATCGTTTTAAAAAATTGCAATAAATTTACTGTTTGATTATATAATAGCTGCTCTACATTTTCTATCGCATCTTTTAAAGTCATCGGTTTGTTCAAAATTGAAAAAGCTGCTGTGAAATGTTCGTGTAGCCGCTCATAATTCTCTACTGAACCCGATATTAGAATGACTGGGACATCGTATTTTTTTGCTATTTGGCTGATATAATTCGGCACTTTCCCGTAGAGCGTTTGTTCATCACTTTTCCCTTCACCAGTTAAGACTAAATCACTCTTTTTAATTGCGTCTTCTATTTGCAAAAAGTGACCGATGAGCTCAGCACCAGATGTTAATTTTCCACCGATAGATGCTAAAGCGAAACCGAGACCACCAGCAGCTCCAGCACCTTCAATATCGTTGAATGTTTTTCCCAATTCCGCTTCAATGTATGAACTATATCGTTCTAATGCCGTATCTAATTGTTGAACTTGTTCATTAGTTGCTCCTTTTTGCGGCCCAAAAACATAGCTTGCTCCTTGTCGGCCATAGAGCGGATTGCGAACATCAGCAGCAACTTGAATCTCAACATGCTTCAACCGCTCATCTAAATTAGAAAAATCAATTCGGTTAACTTTTAATAAATCAGCACCGAATCCATTTAGTTCAACGCCCGCTTCGTCATAAAATGTGACACCTAATGCTTGAAGAAAGCCAATTCCACCATCAACTGTTGCACTTCCACCGAGCCCGATGATGATCTTTTGAATCCCTTCATCTAAAATATTTAAGAGCATTTCACCAACACCGTATGAAGTTGTTCGATAAGGATTCCTTTCTTCATCTTTTAATTGAGCTATTCCGGCAATATTAGCAATTTCTAAAAACGCTACTTTTCCTTCAGCGTCCACACCGTAATAAGTTGACACTTGTTTTCCTAAAGCATTCGTCACTTTTTTAAATATTTGCCTTCCACCAGTTGCCTTAATTAACGTATCTACCGTTCCTTCGCCTCCATCGGCCATCGGTTTTGCAAAAATTTTAGCTTCAGGCATGATTTTCAAGCACGCTTTTTTCATAATTTCTGAAGCTTCATTTGACGTCAAGCTTCCTTTATACGAATCCGGACATATTGTAATAATCATGTCGCCACCCCAAATTAATCCATTTAACTTCATCATACTAATTTTAGGGTGTAAACGACAATCAATATTTAATCCTCATCACTTTCTTTTTTAATCCTTTCATATTGTTTGATATCCCTTTTCGTAACGGGAAGAGGTTCTTTTTTCAGCATTTTTACAATGGCAATGATCATAATTAATACAACAATTGTAAAAGGGGCTGCGGCGACTAATGAGGCTGTCTGCAGTGCGTCAAGTCCCCCAGCTAACAGTAAAACACTGGCAATGGCTGATATTAAAAACCCCATAACAATTTTCGATATTAAAGGAGGATTTAAACTTCCTTTCGTCGTCATGCTTGCTAAAATATATGACGCCGAATCTGCTGAAGTAATTAAAAATAAAAATATTAACAAAATCGCTGAAATGGAAGTTAATAATGATAAAGGTAAGCTGTCAAACACTTGGAAGAGTGCGATCGTAATATCTTCATTGACCGCCTCCGCAATTCCCATATTTTCATTCAAATCTTTATAAAGGGCTGTCCCGCCAAAGGTTGCAAACCAAAAGCAAGCAATCGCTGGTGGAATAATCATAACCCCTGCGATAAATTGCCGAATCGTCCGCCCCCGAGAAACCCTTGCAACGAAGGAACCGACAAAGGGTGACCATGATATCGCCCATGCCCAATAAAATACCGTCCAATCCCTCACCCAGGTCCCCTCGACATATGGCTCTAATCTGAGACTATAATGAATAAAATTAGATATATAATCCCCTAAAGCTAACGTAAATGAATTTAATATGAAAATCGTCGGGCCCGTTATAAATACATATAAAAGAATGAGTAAACAGAGAGCTAAATTAATATTACTTAAATGCCGAATTCCTTTTTCTAAACCAGTTGTTGTCGACACAATATACGCAATAAAAACAATGGCGATGATGACTAGCTGAACGACAAATAACACTGGGATGTTTAATACCGATGATAAACCACCGTTAATTTGCATCACACCGAGTCCAATCGATGTCGCAACCCCCATAATCGTAGAAATAACCGCTAACGAATCAATCGTGTTCGTTGTAATTGGCTTGTTACCAGTCACCGTCTCAATCGATTTTGAAATTAAACCGTTTTCCTTTTTCCGAAACTGCATAAAAGCGATCACTAAGCCAATCATCGCAAATACAGACCATTGACTAATGCCCCAATGGAAAAATGAATAACCCATAGCGACACGAGCAGCTTCTTCACTTTGACTATCTAAATGCTCAAACGGTGGTGAGAAAAAATGTGACATCGGCTCAGCCACACCCCAAAACACTAATCCCGCACCAAATCCCGTTGAAAACAACATTCCAATCCACGTAAAAAACGGAAATTCTGGCTTCTCATCATCTCCACCTAACCGAATTCTTCCGTATTTACTTAACGCTAAAGCAAATAAAAAAAGAATGAGAATAAAAACGGCGATGAGATAGAACCAACCGAAATTCGTCGTCGTAAATAAAAATAACGTCTCAGCGACCGCCCCGAATTGTTTCGGTAAAACAGCGCCCACGACGACTAAAAATAAAATAATGGCTGTTGATACGATAAAAACGATATTTTTTCCGTATTTCATAGGTTGAGGTTCCTCCTGTAAAGTTAGCTTCCCACTTATTTTTACTCTTTACAGGATTCTTACTCACTAAAATATCTTTTAAATGTATTCAGGAAACTTGTAATACTTCTTTTAAGGGTAATGGCGGTTTGCTTATAAGCATTATTTTTTGCTTTGAATTTTGGATAGTTCGGACTGGATATCGGCGGTCGTGCACTCGATATCGGC
>CALKAL010000002.1 GCA_937983065.1 uncultured Bacillaceae bacterium
GTACTCTTCTTTTAAACTTTCAATTTCTGATGCTTGATCACCTTCTGATGGATCAGTATCAAATTCCTCATTCTCGTTGTCACTATCTTCAACAATCTCGTTCTCACCAATTGTCGTTTCCTCTTCGTTTTCTTCATTTGCATCATTACAACCTGCCATTAATATTAATGTAAAACTACACAATATCAACAGTCTTATTTTCACACAAATCCCCCTTTTCATTAATCGATTAATTCATAATTTATCGTAGATGATTCCTTTTTTTGTCAAAACTATTATAGTTTAAATATTTTGAATTGTAAAGAGTGACTAAAGTGATTTTATCGACTTAGTTCGGATCTGGATAGTGCCTCACTTTGATATTTGAGCATAAATCTCGTAATTTGAGCATAAATCCTGGAATTTGAGCATAAACCCTGAAATTTGAGCATAAATCAAAAAATTTGAGCATAAACTTATTCCCCTCAAAAAATAAACAGGATGACAATCCATTAGTCATCCTGCACTTTAATTTTTCCCATTTGAATTTCGTATTGTTTGTATAAATCTTTCATTGCGGAGGCGAGAGCATTACCCGCTTTTCCTAAGTAATGTTCATGGATAGCTTCGACTGGGGCTTCAACGCCGTCTTTTAAGCTGTACCCCTTTAATATTTGGCTAATAAATTCCCTGCCGTGTTCCGTTGCTAATGTACAATTTGCTTCGACGATGACCCCGTATTTTTTATCAATTTCGGCGGTAATCGTTAAAGTTTCGTACATATTTTGCGCTGCCATTCCTGATGGTAGTTTCGCATGGCCTGCAATAAAAAAAGTGTTTGTCATGTTTTCTCCTCCTACTTGATGTAGCCTAACGAACGGGAAATTTGTTCTGCCGTATTTTCCGTTTCTTCTTTTATATATTGTAAATTATCTTTTTCAAAATAGGAAGATAATCCGCTAACAGTTAGGGCGGCGACCATTTTTTTCTGATGATTATAAATCGGGTAAGACACTCCTGTTGTATTTAAATCTTGCTCATCAACACTAATCGCATACCCTTTTTCACGGATGTCGTTTAATTCTTTCACCAGCTTTTGTTTATCAATTTGTTCATTGTTTAATGTTGTTAATGGTCCTCTTAAAACAGTGGCGCGCTCATCATCATTCATATACGCTAACAACAATTTCGGGCCAGATCCTATATATAGCGGGACACTTTTACCAACCTTCGTATAAAGACGAATCGCTCGATTACTTTCCACTTTATCGATATAAATCGCATGTTCATCATGGGCAATAACGATGTGGACCGCCTCGTTAACTTTTTGAACGAGCTCTTCCATATACGGTTTTGCAACTTGAGTTAATTCTAATTGGTCGGAAACTAAGCTGCCTAGTTCTAATAATTTTAATCCGAGTCGATATTTGCTATCATGCTCACTTTCCTTCGTTTTAATGAGAAAACCACAATAATGTAATGA
The DNA here is from genome assembly GCA_937983065.1 of uncultured Bacillaceae bacterium. Lineage (GTDB taxonomy): Bacteria > Bacillota > Bacilli > Bacillales > Alkalibacillaceae > CALKAL01. Next base: position 1,463 of record CALKAL010000002.1, read on the forward strand.
GCTTAAGAGACGATAAGCAGTCGGTTTAGGTAGCCCTGACTGTTCAGCAATTTCCTTTAACGATAACTCTTGAACTTCTTCTGAAAATAATTCTAGTAAACTTAATGCTTTAATCACACTCTGGTTCATTGCTTATGCCCCTCTTCAATAAATACGTCTGTATAAAATAGTCCGTTCAGCTATTAAAATTTATATTTCACCCCGAAAAAACAATTATGTATGAAAACCCCCCTGCTAAAGTGCAGAGGGATTTGATCAATTATTTTACTTTTTCATTAATGTAAACACCGCGTTTTGCCATTTCTTCGATGTATTCTTTACCTGGGACGATGTTTTCTGGTGCGTGAACACCTCGTTTAGTAATCGTTCCATTTCCAATCATTTGCGCTACGACGGAAATCGTATTCGCTGTTGCCTGAGCCATTGCTGTGACGTTATTTTCACGGTCTTTAAAAGTGGTCATTTCATATTCATAAACTGTTTCTTTACCATCTTTTATCCCACCGACAACGACTCTTAGTAAAACTGCGTCATCTTTATCACCGAGTTCAACAATTGGATCGATTGCTTTTAAGACGACTTCACGCGGTTTCACTTTAACCCCATTTACTTCCACTTCATAATCGTTACGCGTTAAATTGAGGTCAACGAGTAACTGAAATTTCTCCGCATGGCCTCGATAACGAATTGTTTTATATTCTAGCGTATCGACATGAGGGAAAGAACGCGGTAAAGTCGATGTTCCCCCTGATGTGTGGAACGCTTCTAACGGACCGAATTTATCGAAATGAAGCTGTTCGATTTCAGATAAAGACGGTACTTCAACCTTTTCGCCATTACGAATAATTAATGATGGATCTGTATAATGGTCAAATAATCCTTCCATCGAAAAGACGTGGTTGTACTCAATTGGAGGCTCTGGTTGAACAGGAATTCCACCGACGTACAGTTTAATCGATTTCAACTCATCTAATTGACTTGCTCCATAGCCAGATAAAATATTAATCATCCCGGGTGCAACACCTAAGTCTGGAATAAGTGTTACTTGTTTCGCTTGTGCATCTTCATTGTATTCTAGTACTTTGTCAGTAATATGGCCGATATGACCACCTAAATCGACGGAATGAACACCCGCTTCAATCGCTGTTTTTGCGACAATTTCGTTAAAGCTATAAAACAAAGCATTAATAACGACATCATATTGGCTAATGAACGCCTTTAGTTCTTCTTCATTACTCGCGTCAACTCGATAAGCTTTTAATTTACTAGAGTTTAAGTTTTTGACGACTTGCTCGGCTCGATCTAAATCGATATCGGATAAACCTACTTCGGATACCCCTTCGCTTCTTGCTAAATCTCTTGCCGCTTCTTTCCCCATTAATCCTGAACCTAAAACTGCTACTTTCATTGAAATTCCCCTCCTATGTCTAAAAAAAGTTTTGCTTACTCAACGTCGATTTGGGCACGCTGTAGCTTTCCACTAAAGTCAACGTAAACGGCTTTCCACTCAGTGAATACATCTAATGCGGCTTGACCTGAATCACGGTGACCGTTTCCAGTTCCTTTCGTTCCACCAAATGGTAAGTGGATCTCAGCACCTGTTGTTCCAGCGTTCACGTAAACAATTCCTGTATCTAAATCTCTTTGAGCTGTGAAAACTTTATTCACATCTTGTGTAAAGATTGAGCTTGATAATCCGTAAGAGACACCGTTATTCACTTCAATCGCCTCTTCTAAACTGCTCACCGGAATAACCGATAAAACAGGTCCGAAAATTTCTTCCTGAGCAATGCGCATGTCAGCTTTTACATCAGTAAATAATGTCGGTGCGTAGAAATAACCTTTACCGTATTCACCATCCGTTAAGACATTTCCACCAGCTAACAGTTTAGCGCCTTCGTCAACACCGATTTTGACGTATTTTTCAATTTTCTCTAATGCTGGCTCATTAATGATCGGTCCCATTTGGTTTCCTTCAACGAGTCCGTCACCGATTTTTACATTAGGAATTTCTTCTAAGAGACGTTTCTCTAGTTCATCTTTAACACTTTCATGAACAATCACACGGCTACATGCTGTACAGCGTTGTCCACTCGTTCCGTATGCACTCCAAATAATACCTTGAACAGCGAGGTCTAAATCCGCATCATCCATGACGATAACAGCGTTTTTACCTCCCATTTCAAGGGAAACTTTTTTAAGTAAACGTCCACATTTGCTAGCGATGTCACGGCCGACTTCATTAGATCCTGTAAATGAAATAACCCGGATGTCCTCATGCTCGACCATCGCATCACCAACTTCAGAGCCTGAACCGAAGACGACGTTCACAACTCCTTTAGGTAGACCTGCTTCTTCAAAAATTTTCGCCATTTCATAAGCCATTAGTGGTGTTTCAGATGCTGGCTTCCAAACGACCGCATTACCTGCTACAATCGCTGGGAACGACTTCCACGTTGCAATCGCAATTGGGAAGTTCCACGGTGTAATAATTCCGACAACCCCAACTGGAGAACGGACACTCATCGCAAATTTATTTTTTAATTCTGCAGGTGTTGTTTCGCCAAATAAACGACGCCCCTCTCCTGCCATGTAAAACGCCATGTCGATTCCTTCTTGCACTTCACCACGAGCTTCTTCGAGTACTTTACCGTTTTCTAACGTTAAAATTTTAGATAACTCTTCTTTTCTTTGCTTCATAATGTAGCCGACTTGATAAAGCACTTCAGCACGTTGTGGAGCTGGTACGAGTGCCCACTCTTTTTGCGCCGCTTTTGCTACATCAACAGCACGGTTCACATCATCATTTGACGATAGCGGAACTTTAACAATTTCCTCTCCATTCGCTGGATTTGTCACAGATGCATACTTTCCTGTTGACGTTTCAACCCACTCACCGTTAATAAAGTTTTTAAGCTTTTCTTCCTTAATTAATTGACTCATCATTACTTTCCCTCCATATATTAATTACTTATTTCTTAGCTCTTCTATCGTTGCACTGACAGATATTTGTTCGGGATCTGTCATCACTTCAATGACGGATGGTTTTTCATTTTTCATCGCTTCAACCAATGCTAACTCAAATTCGGAAATGTCATTAACGTGATACCCTATAGCACCGAGGGAGTTTGCTAAATCAGAAAAACGAACATCCCCTAAATCTGTCCCGACAACTCGGTGTGGATAGTGCATTTCTTGGTGCATCCGAATTGTACCATACATTTGGTTATTAAAAACGATGCTTATAACTGGTATATTATGACGAGCAGCTGTTTCAAGCTCTTGAACCGTCATCATATAACCACCATCCCCTGATAAAGAAACGACTGTACGATCCTTTTGGCCAAGCTTTGCCCCAATTGCAGCAGGCAAACCATAGCCCATCGCACCTGATGTTGGCCCGACATACGTATTTTTTTCATTAAATTGATAAAAGGAATGCAACCAGCCCGCAAAATTTCCCGCATCATTCGTAATGATCGTATCTTTCGGTAAATGTTTTTCCATGAGCGCGATGATGTGACGGTTAATTGGTGCCTGTTCATCAATTGGTTTTGAAACGATTTCTTCATACGCTTGACGTCGTTCCGTTGCCCATGATTGCCAGTTTTGATTAATTTCAAGCTTATTTAATTCCTTTAAAGCCTCGTTAGCATCCGCTAAAACACCAATATCAGGTGAATATACTTTACCAATTTCAGTTCCTTCAATATCAATATGAATTAACTTGTGCTCATTATGAATAAGCGTATAATCTTGGGTAGTTATTTCTGAAAAACGCGTTCCTATAGCTATTATAACATCCGCATCTTCAGCCGTTTGTTTTACTTTCGGGCTCGTACCTAATCCTAAATGCCCACAAAACAACGGATGCGAATGTGGAAATACGTCATGTCTTCTAAACGCAGCGAGGACAGGGATGTTATTTTTTTCGGCAAATTGTTTTAATAAATCCTCACTACCAGACAGCTTCACACCACCGCCTGCGATTATGACTGGCTGTTTCGCATCGTTTAACATCTCATAAATATTGTTAAGTTCATCTTTTGACGGACGTGGTTTTGATTTATGAAATGGTGTTTTAAAAGTCATCTCGCTTTTTTCCACTAACATATCCTCTGGTAAAGCAATAACGACTGGACCTGGTCGACCAGATTGTGCGATTCGAAAGGCGCGGTGCATAATCTCTGGCACCCGCTCACTATCTTTAATTTCAAAAGTCCATTTCGCTAAATGTTTAAACATCTCATCTAAATCAACTTCTTGGAATCCTTCTCTTCCTCGGACTTTACTATGGACTTGGCCGAGTAAGACGATCATCGGTGTCGAGTCTTGCTTTGCGGTATGAATGCCGATCGAAAGGTTCGTCGCTCCAACACCCCGTGTCGCCATAACAACGCCTGGCTTTCCGGATGCTTTTCCATATCCTTCAGCCATAAACGCAGCGCCACCTTCATGCCTTGTCGTAATGAGCTCAATCGATTCCGCATCATGTATCGCATCTAATACGGGTAAAAAACTTTCGCCAGGCACTGTGAAAACCTTCTCAACGCCTTCACGCTTTAAGCTTTCTACAATCCCTTCCCCACCTGTTAAAGTCATGGTGTTCTTTACAGATGTCAATTGCTCCATTTATTCTTTCGCTCCTTCAAAATGTAACTGCTTCATCCGATTAACCGCTTCTTGTAGCCTTGGCGTTTCAACGGATAAAGAAATGCGAAAATAACCTTCTCCCGCTTCACCAAAAGCCGTTCCAGGCGTGACGATGATTCCCGCCTCTTCAAGCATTTTATTAACAAATTCCATCGACGTCAGACCTTTTGGCACTTTAGCCCAAATAAAAAAGGAGCCCCGAGGTTTTTTCGCTTCAATACCGAGCGTATTTAAAGCATCAAGCATCGCTTCCAAACGTTCCTTATACACTCGATTATTATCTTCAACCGCGGAAAAATCACTAAAAAGTGCCTTGGCCGCCGCTTTTTGTATCGGTAAAAACTGACTCGTATCCGTATTACTTTTAACTACGGATAAAGCTCTGATTAATTCTTTGTTTCCGACAACATAACCAATCCGCCAGCCCGTCATATTAAAGCTTTTTGATAAAGAGCCGAATTCAACCGCAAGATCTTTCGCACCTGGAACTTGCAAAATGCTCGGTGCTTTATAACCGTCGAAAGTAACTAAACTATAAGCCGCATCATGAACGACCGCTAAATTTTTCTCCCTCGCAAATGAAATCGCTTTCAAAAAGGTGTCTAATTCAACGGTTGCAGCTGTTGGGTTACCTGGGTAGTTTAAAAACATTAGCTTTGCATCTTCTAAGTCATTTTCAGTTAGCCTATCAAATAAAGGTGCATAATCGTCATTTTCATCTAGTGGCAAACTAACGACTTCTCCACCTGCAATATGGGCAGCTGAGCGGTAAACGGGATAACCTGGATCAGGAATTAACACTTTTTCCCCAGGATTGATGACCGCGCTTATTAAATTTGCAATGCCTTCTTTCGACCCAATTAACGTTAAAATTTCAGTTTCGGGATCTAAATCAACATCATAGTGTTTTTTGTAAAAATGTTGCACAGCCTCTCGAAATTCAATACACCCGTTATAAGGTGAATAACGGTGGTTTTCGGGATTTTCTACTTCCTTTTTTAGCTCATCAATAATAAATTTCGGTGTTGGTAAATCCGGTGCACCAATACCAAGATCAATGATGTCCATCCCTTTTGCCTCAAGTTCTTTTTTCCGTTGTTGAAACTGAGAAAAAATATATGGCGGTAATGTTTGCACACGCCGTGAGACGAAATCCAATCGACAACCCCCTTCTTGTTTCATTAGTTGAAATGATGTTTCAAAAAATGTTTCTCCTCTTAAAGTATAAGTCACTTTATGTTATGTTTCAATAGTCTAAAAATAA
>CALKAL010000003.1 GCA_937983065.1 uncultured Bacillaceae bacterium
TATTATTTCCTAAAGCGAAGTTTCGTGTTTACAAACCAGTTTAAGTAGCATAAAATGATAGTAACAGGGTTAAGTTGACTAAAATTAAAAGCAACTATCCCCCCTGTACGTCATACAAATACTTTTTAACTGTTCCATCGATCCCAATCTATTGCCCAGATTGCTTGAATCGATGTGAAGCCAGTTTTTACTCCTGTTTTCCTATGGGTAAAAACTGGCTTTTTTAATGGAAAAATTACAAAAGAGAGGAGTGATCATGTGAGTGGTGCATTAAACGGTATTCGCGTGCTCGATTTATCTAGAGTTTTAGCGGGTCCGTACTGTACGATGATTTTAGGTGATTTAGGTGCGGAAATTATTAAAGTGGAAGCGCCTGGTGGAAGTGATGAAACGCGTACGTGGGGGCCACCGTTTAAAAATGAAGTGAGTGCGTATTATTTATGTGCGAATCGAAATAAAAAAAGCTTAACGGTCAATTTAAAATCCGAGGCCGGAAAAGAACTCATTAAAAAATTAGTAAAGCAAAGTGATGTCGTCATTAACAATTTTAAAACTGGCACGATGGATCGCCTCGGCTTAAGCTATGACACGTTAAAAGAAGTGAATCCGAAAATTGTTTACGCTTCGATTACGGGCTTTGGTGAGGATGGGCCATATAAAGATTTACCAGGCTATGATTTTATAATTCAAGCGATGAGCGGGCTCATGAGTATTACAGGAACAGAAGAATCAGGTCCTCAAAAAGTCGGTGTTGCGATTACAGATGTGTTAACAGGGCTTTATGCGGCTATCGGTATTCAAGCGGCTTTACTCGAGCGAACCGTATCTGGTGAAGGGCAAAAGCTAGATATTTCCTTATACGATTCAGCGGTCAGTTCCCTCGTCAACATCGCAAGCAACTATTTAATGTCTGGAAATATTCCAGGGCGACTTGGCAATCATCACGCCAACATCGTTCCGTATCAAACATTTCCAACGAGTGACGGGGAGATGGTTATCGCCGTCGGAAATGATCGTCAGTTTAAAATGCTTTGTGAATTAATTGACAGACCAGAACTTGCCGATGATGAACGGTTTAAAACGAATTCTGATCGAGTGAGTCATCGGGATACACTCGTTCCAATGTTAAATGAAGCGTTTATGAAAAAACCGACAAGCTACTGGCAAAAGCAATGTGAAACAGCTAACATCCCATGTGGACCGATTCAAAATTTACAACAAGTCGCAAATGATCCACAGTTAAAAGCTAGGGAAATGTTCATTACAAAGGAACATCCAATCGCTGGTGAGGTCAAACTTGTTGGCAGTCCATTGAAACTATCAAAAACACCAGTTCAATACGATTTACACCCCCCTGTTGCAGGCGAGCATACCGAAGAAATTTTAGCTTCTTTAGGCTATGATGCAGGGGAAATAAAAGTCTTTAAAGAAAATAACATTATATAGGAGGGTTTTTAAAAATGAATTTTGAGTTTACAGAAGAACAAAAAATGTTACGTCAAACGGTAAGAAATTTTGTTGATAAAGAGATTATGCCTAACATTGATCGTTGGGATCAGGAAGGTGGGTTTGATCCAGCGATTTATAAGCAATTAGCCGACCTCGGATTAATGGGTGTTTCAATTCCACAAAAATACGGTGGGAGTGGAATGGATTATAACTCCCTTGCGATTGTTTGTGAAGAATTAGAGCGCGGTGACACGGCTTTTCGTACGGCGGTTTCCGTTCATATCGGCCTAAACAGTTTAACGATTTTACAGTGGGGTAATGAAGAGCAAAAACAAAAATATTTAGTTCCTCAAGCGAAAGGTGAAAAGCTCGGCGCATTCGGCTTAACTGAGCCTGCTGCAGGTTCAGACGTGGCTGCACTTCAAACGACCGCTGTTAAAGATGGCGACCATTATATTTTAAACGGGCAAAAAACATGGATTTCTCTTTGTGATACAGCAGATAATTTCATCGTTTTTGCATATACGGATAAGGATAAAAAGCATCACGGCATTTCTGCTTTCATCGTTGAACGTTCAATGGCTGGTTTTTCTTCAAAAGCGATTAAAGGAAAATTAGGAATTCGCGCTGGTAACACGGGAGAAATTTTCTTTGATAATATTAAAGTACCGAAAGAAAATTTACTCGGCGAAGAAGGCGAAGGATTTAAAATTGCGATGTCTGCCCTCGATAACGGACGCTTTACTGTTGCAGCGGGTGCAGTCGGATTAATTGATGCATGTATCGAAGCTAGTGTAAAATATTGTCATGAGCGTAGTACGTTCGGTAAAGAAATCGGACGCCATCAGCTCGTCCAACAAATGATTGCGAATATGGAAGCTGGTTATGAAATGAGCCGTCTATTAGTCTATCGTGCGGGCGAGTTGAAAAACCAAGGTAAACGGAATACACGCGAAACGTCTCTAGCAAAATGGCAAGCATGTGATTTTGCGAACAAAGCAGCGGATGATGCGGTGCAAATTCACGGTGCATACGGTTACTCGAGTGAATATCCAGTTGAACGATACTTAAGAAACTCTAAAGCACCAGTTATTTATGAAGGAACTCGTGAAATTCATACAGTTATGCAAGCAGAGTACGTGTTAGGCTATCGTAAAGATAAACCACTAAACAACATGCTTCCTGCTTGGCCATTTGAAGACGATAATTAAAAAGTTTTAAAGGAGTTGGTCGATTTGAGTTCAATAGACAAGAAGATTGCTAGTATTTTCATCGACGGAGTTTGGCAAGATGCGGATTCTAAAGAAACTGAAACGATTTATAACCCCGCAACGTTAGAGCCGATTACAGAGGTGTCCTACGGTGGAAAAACAGATGCGACTCGTGCGATTGAATCAGCGGAAGAAGCGTTTAAAACTTGGTCGCAAATGACAGGTCGTGAACGTTCAAAAATTTTATATAAAGCCGCTGAGCTAATGGAAAAAGATGCTGAGCGACTTGGCCAAATTTTAACGAACGAACAAGGAAAACCATTAAAAGAAGCAATCGGTGAAATAAAATCCGGAGCAAGCTTTCTATTATGGTATGCGGAAGAAGCGAGCCGGGTTTACGGGGAATGGATCCCATCGTCTCATAAAAATAAACGATTTCTCGTCGTCCCGCAGCCAATCGGTGTCGTCGGGGCCATTACACCGTGGAATTTCCCAGCATCGATGATTACGCGCAAGCTTGGCCCAGCCCTTGCTGCAGGATGTACTGTCGTTTTAAAACCAGCACCGGAAACACCATTATCAGCAATCGAAATCGTTAAAATTTTTGAAAAAGCTGGTCTTCCAAAAGGTGTCCTTAATCTCGTGACAGGGGATGCAGTCGGAATCGGTGAAGCGCTACTTTCTAGTAAAACAGTAAGAATGATCACTTTTACTGGCTCAACCGCTGTTGGTAAATATTTAATGCGGGAAAGCTCCCATACGATGAAAAAATTGGCGCTTGAACTCGGTGGTCACGCTCCAATTATCGTCTTTGAAGATGCGGATTTAGATGTTGCGGCTGAATTAACTTTAGGAAGTAAATTTAGAAACGCTGGGCAAACGTGCATTTGCGCAAATCGGGTTTACGTTCATCGCTCTGTCATCGATGCCTTTAGTGAAAAGCTTATCGAAAAAGTGAAAGCGTTACGCGTCGGATTAGGCATTGATGATGGGACAGATATCGGCCCACTTATTAACGAAAATGCGTTAGAAAAAGTGGAAAGTCATTTAAATGATGCTGTCAGTCAAGGTGCGGAAATATTGACAGGTGGCTCTCGTTACGAAGGTGACCTAGACGGTTATTTTTACAACCCGACCGTCATTAAAAATGTCACTGACGACATGTTAATTATGAATGAAGAAACGTTCGGTCCAGTGTTGCCCCTTCAAGTGTTTGACGAAGAAGACGAAGCAATCCGCTCTGCGAATGATACAGACTACGGATTAGCAGCATATATTTTTACAGAAAACCTCGACCGTTCATTACGGGTCATGGAGCAGCTTGAATACGGCATCGTTGGCGTTAACGACGTCTTCCCAGCAACAGCTGAAGCCCCATTCGGCGGTATTAAACAATCAGGAATGGGCAAAGAAGGCGGCCACTACGGCATTGAAGATTATGTGGAAAGAAAATATGTATCTATTGGAATGAAATAAATAGGAAACGAGCATGCTTTTGCGGTCATGCTCGTTTTTTCTTTACTGGATATTAATAGTGATCGTATTCGTTTCTAATTCAAGTCTCTCTTTTAACTCATCACTTAATACTAATTGAAACGATGTATTTGAAGGTAAACTTTCAAACTCATAAATAAAACCAGTTACAATCGTTCCATCCGTTCGCTGTATATCATTTGGCTCAACACCTTCAATCGTTAAATGGTCAAAATAGTCACCACTTAAAGCCCCTTCATTATAAATTTCATCAGGTAAAATTTGAAAATCAGTTCGCCTTTCAGAAAAAGCAATTTCAAAATCCGATTCACTTATATCGATTTCGCCACTTGAAGGGATTGGTTCTTCATTAATCACTATTTCATAATCCCACTCGCCTTTTGCTAAAAGTAAAAGATCATCCTCACTTAAATAATCAATGGCCTTCTCAACAAAGTTTTCATAGCGCGCGATTGCTTCTTTGTAATCGTCAGTTACCATTTTGTACTCTTCTTT
>CALKAL010000004.1 GCA_937983065.1 uncultured Bacillaceae bacterium
AAAGCGAAGTATATTTCCAGAGCGGATACATACTCAAAACAACGTTAGTGGTTTATTTATTACTATCCTTTACTCAACACTTTTTTACGCATGATAAACAGCAATGAAAGAATCGAACCCACTAGCGCTGAGCTCATCGACCCGTTGCTCCGCATTTGCTCGATTTCTAAACGAACCAACTATGACTCGATAGTAAGTCGCATGACTATCATGAAAGACATGAATGAAACTGTCAAAACCGTTTTGTCTTAATATCCTTTGTTGTTGTTCTGCGTTTTCTCTTAATCGGAAGGATCCAGCTACAACACGATAAAAGACCGTTCCATTTGACGTTTTTCGACTTAAGTTAAGTGCTCTAGCCAACCCTTCTGCGTGTCCGCGAGCAAGACTTGTTAAAAACTGATCAGATCTTAGTTTTTGAGCGTCACTTGAATGGTCGATAAACCCGTTTTCAGTTAACGCAGCTGGCATTCTCGTTTCCCTCAACACATGAAAATTAGCTTCTTTTTTACCCCGATCCCTAAAGTCAACTCTTTTAATCACTTCATCATGAATGATATTACGCAGGCGATTTGTCTCGGCTTTATTTTGGTATGATCCATTGTATATAAATGATTCAAACCCTGTTCCTCCACCAGCATTAACGTGAATCGACAAGTAATAATCAGCATTCCAACGATTAGCTTCATTCGTTCTAGCACTTAATGATTTTGCCACATCCGTCGTTCGAGACATCCGGATGTCATGCCCTTCAAATTCAGCATTTAAAATATCTCTCGTCCGTAAAGCAATCGTTAAGTTTATATCCTTTTCCCTTAATCCATTTCCAACTGCTCCAGGGTCATTACCCCCATGTCCTGGATCAATATAAATTTTTACCAATTAAAATCCTCCTCTTAAAATTTAGGCTTTAAACGAAGGTGATTTGCAAGTGGCTACATATTTTTGATTAAATATACATCGTGTAACTAAAAGGAGAAATATTATGGGAGATGTCTAAATAAACTAATTCGTCCTTTGTTCGTTAGACAAAATGAAGTGTTTTATTTTGTTTTGAAACGCCCCTCACTTTAAATATATTCCGTAATTTACTCTATGACTCGTCAAATCTCTCAAAAAATCTTATTTATTTTAATGTTATTAGTAAAAAATTTTTAACAAATTAGTATTACCATTATTAAACTAATTCCTCGAAATTTGTTTGTTTTGACCGTATTTCTTGTCAAGTTTACTAATCTTTTAGTATAAATGAGCCGAAAAATTAAAATATCTATTAAATAAAGTGATATATTATGTCATAAATTGTCGTATACTTTTTCCTTTGATAAATTTGACATAATAGAAAAATAACTTTAAAATATTTATAATCTTTTATGTTTCATACTTTTATCCTATACACGAATGTTTCAATGTGTGAACTTGGATAACTGACTCATTTTTAAGAAAGCGGTTACATTATCAAGAATCACAAAAATTTAATTTAAGGGGGATTTATTTTATGCGAAGTAAAAAATGGTTAGGACTTTTTCTAGTTTTAATCGGATCAATGGTTTTATTAGCAGCATGCGGTGGTGGTGCAAAGATTGCTATTGGACCATCAGGTAGTGAAACAAACAACATTTCTAAAGCTATTTTAGAGGCTTATGATATTGATAATTATGAAGAGTTTCTTGAAGGTTTTGGGGATGCCGCTACCCAAGTTCAAGATGGAAACATTGAAGTTTCATTCGGTGTATTAGGACTACCAGCTTCAAGTATTGCTGAACTACATTCTCAAACAGGCGATGTTACAATGTTAAGTATTTCAGATGAGGTTGTCGCAGAGATCGAGCAAAATACAACTTACCAAGGATATACAATTCCTCAAGACAGTTATGACTTTTTAGAAGAGGATGTTCAGACAGTTGCAGCTTTCGCAATTTTAGTCGGTAATACAGACACAATTAGTGAAGAGCTTGGCTACGAGTTAGCAAAATTAATGGCTGAAAACTCCGATGAAATTACACACGCTCAAGGAAGACAAATGACAATAGAAAATGCACTAAACGGAGCAGATGGACTACCGCTTCATCCTGGTGCTGCTAGATACTATGAGGAGCAAGGATTAGAATTTGATAATCCAATTGCTGAAGTAAATGTATCTGACCAACCATCTGAATTAACACTAGGTACTGGAAGCTCTGGTGGAACGTATTACCCACTTGGGGGAGAAATGGCAAACGTATTTAACAACCATATCGATTACGTTAACGTCAGTAGTAGAGAAACTGGTGCCTCAATTGAAAACTTATCGCAAATCCGTGATGGAAATATGGACTTAGGGATGACAGTACACGGTCCAGCTCTATACGCGTTAAATGGGGAAGATGTCTTTGAAGGTGCTGGTGTTGATAACTTCGCCTTTATTGGACATATTTATCCAGAAATTGTACAAATCATTTCACGTGAAGAATTTGGAATTAGTAGTTTTGAAGACTTGAAATAATCTTATTAATCTTATTGACAACTTAATAGAATGTAGTAAGAGATAACGCTTATGTTATCTCTTACTATTTTAAAAGGCGGTGACTAAATGGAAAAAGATAAAAACGAAAACAATAATGAAAAAGAACTTCAAAGTCAAGTCGATGAAAAATCCGCTGAATCAGGGGCAAAGGAAATACTCGAAAAATATGATCGGGAGAGTAACTTCCGGACTAGGCTAGGTGTATGGAAATGGGTTATCACTTTCCTCGGGGTTTATCTTACTCTATTCCATCTTTACACAAGCTTTGGTGTATTAAGATCCCAATTCCAAGGGGCTATTCACGTCGGGACAGCAATCGGAATCATTTTTTTACTTTTCCCTGCGAAAAAAGGGCTCCAAAAAATTCAAAAAACTGTTCCGTGGTATGATGTTGTCTTAGCGTTCTCGGGTATATTAGTCGCTTATTATAAAATTATCAATTACGATCAAATTAATTTAAGCCTCGCACAAGGTTATAGTACATTAGACATTATCGTATCAGTCGTTGGAGTCTTATTAGTACTTGAGGCAACAAGACGAACAGTCGGATTACCAATTGTCATTGTCGCATCTGTCATGATCGTTTATGCATTATTTGGTCACTTAATACCGACTCGGGTACTATCTCACACTGGTATTGGTTTTACTGACCTTTCAACGACATTATGGTATCAAGACTTCGGGGTCTTTGGTACACCTGTAAAAATTTCTGCCAAGTTTATATTCCTATTCCTGTTCTTCGGAGTTATGCTTATTCATACGAATATTGGGAAATTTTTTAATGATATAGCTTTTGCGTTAACAGGGCGTTTTACAGGTGGTACGGCAAAGGCAGCTGTTGTTGCTAGTGCTTTACAAGGAATGGTTTCTGGAAGCTCTGTTGGAAATACAGTTGCCTCTGGGTCATTTACTATCCCGATGATGAAACGGGCAGGTTTTAAACCTGAATTTGCCGCCGCAACTGAGGCTTCTGCTTCAACAGGTGGTCAACTTATGCCACCCATTTTAGGTGCCGCCGCTTTTATTATGATGGAGTACGTCGGAACTGATTTTAGAACAATTATGATAGCTGCAATTATTCCAGCGATTTTATATTTTTCGGGAATATTTATTGGTGTCCACTTTGAAGCGAAACGACTTAATATTTTAGGACTTCCTAAATCTCAAGTGCCAAAAATAAAAAATTTATTTATGCGTAATTGGTATATGCTCGCTCCACTATTAGTCATTATCGGGACTATCATGGTAGGATATACCCCTCAACGTGCAGCACTATACGGGATTATTACGGCATTCTTAGTGAGTCTCATTCGTAAAGAGACGAGAATGTCGTTTAGAAAAATTATTTTCGTATTAGAGGAAGGAGCTAGAATTGCACTTCCAATTATCGCAGCAGTTTCTACAGCGGGTATTATTGCAGGTGTCATTAGTATAACGGGACTTGGAACAAAATTTGCTGCAGCCATCATCGCTTTATCTGGCGGTTATTGGCAACTCGCATTATTCTTTACGATGATTGCATGTATTATTCTAGGAATGGGACTTCCTACAACAGCAAACTACGTTGTTACAGCAACAGTTGCAGCACCAGCATTAATTAACTTATTCGGTTTTGAAATGCTAGCTGTTCATATGTTTGTATTCTACTTTGGAATCGTCGCAGACATTACACCGCCTGTCTGTCTAGCAGCTTATGCAGGCGCAGGTATAGCTAAAGCGAATCCGTTTAAATCGGGAGTCACCGCTGTTAAACTAGCTATTGCCGCCTTTATCATTCCGTACATGTTTATAAGAGAACCGATGTTACTATTAATTGATCCAACATTCTTAGGGGTAACCGTTTCATTCTTATCTGCATTAATTGGAATGGTAGGTGTGAGCACCGCATTAATTGGATATTTCGTTAGAAGTGCCAAATGGTGGGAAAGACTTGTGTTGTTCGCGGGCGGCTTACTTATGATTGA
>CALKAL010000005.1 GCA_937983065.1 uncultured Bacillaceae bacterium
TAGAAGTTATTGTTTATAAGTATGAACAACAGGAACCACTGTATCGTAATGATTTTCATTATTTCTTTGAAGGTAAAGCAAGTGTAAGCGAGCGAGTTAATGGATGGAGACCAGAGACGCTTAAACGTCTAATTAATACCTTGATGTTATTTTTTAAAGAGGCAAAAATGATTGAACAAATTGACCAGACAAAATACACCATTAACCCGATACATATAAGCCGAGATTTAAAAACTTATGCTGAAAAGAATATGCCATTGTTGTATTCTTTTTCAGTTTTAGAAAAGGTGAATGAGTCATGAAGTCTACATATGAACGATTAGAACAAATGGAAAAGCGAATTAACCAAGACGGATTCACCCAACCAAAAGGGATTGGGAGCGATATCCCTCATTTTGTATTGGATTATCCAGCGAAAGATGAGCTGCAAGTGCGTGTTTATGTAAAAAATATGTTGAAACGCACGCCCCTTAAGATAAAGGAAGTAAATCTGTTTGAATTCTTACTTTCATTCTTTGACGAAGATGAACTAGAAGAACTATATGAGTTAACAGAAAGTGAAGGGATGCGTGGATTAATAGATGTCATCGACCCGATTTTAAATGAGGGTAATATTATGTTCCAACAGTTTAAAGAAAAAACGGAGGAAGCAGATTTAATTTTTATTACAGGTGTTGGTACCGCTCACCCGTTTCTACGCTCAAGTCAATTACTAAAAATTGTTTCCAGTAAAGGCTATAAAAAACCGATTGTCTTGTTTTATCCAGGTGAATTTACAGGGCTGAGGCTAAAACTATTTGGCATTTTAGACTATGAAGACGACTATCAATTATCACGTATTTCCTAGGGGGGGAAAGGGATGCAAATTAAAGAACTATTTAAAAAAGATATTTTTCGTCCAATTAACAATGTTGTTCAAGCAGAGCAAGTGGACGAAGAGGTAGTAAAAACAGAATTAGATGAATATGTACTGACAGAAGAAAGTGAACATTACTTAGAACGATTTTATCGAAATTATTTAGCAGTATATGACCAGCCTTCAACAAAAGTAGGTGTTTGGATTTCAGGTTTTTTTGGATCGGGTAAATCTCACTTCCTAAAGATTTTATCTTATTTATTACATAATCAATCCATTGCCGGAAAAACTCCTGCCGAATATTTTGAAGACAAGACCAATAATCAAGAATTACTGAACATGATGAAAAAGGTATCTGAGAAAAAAACAGATGCATTATTATTTAATATTGATTCACGTTCCACTTCTTCGTCAAAAGATGCTGAAAAAGAGCGTATCATTGAGGTATTTCTACGAGTGTTTAATAACCATCTAGGGTATTCTGATACACTTTGGGTTGCAGAAATGGAACGCCAATTAGATGAAGATGGAAAGTATGAGGAATTTAAACAAGCGATTTTTGACCAAAATGGTAAACCGTGGGAAGAATTCCGATTAAAAATATTACTACGTAAAAAGAAGGTAATTCAAGCATTAGAAACAGTAGGATACGATCGGGATACAGCTGAAACTTTTTTTGATGTAAGTAGAGAATGGTTTTCGATTGATGCACAACGTGTAGCGGAACTAGTTGCCGATTATTGTAAAAAACAAGGCCCGGATTATCGCATTGTGTTCCTAGCGGATGAAATTGGACAATATATCGGTAATAATACGAGCTTAATGCTAAACCTACAAACGATTACAGAAAAATTGGGTGATTTGTGTCAAGGACAAGCTTGGGTTATTGTTACATCACAAGAAAAGCTAGAAGCAACTGTATCAGACTTAGATAGTACAAAGGACTTTTCGAAAATTCAAGGTCGCTTTGAAACAAAAATTAACCTATCAAGTGCGAATACCGATGAGGTGATTAAAAAGCGTCTCTTAGAGAAAACAGAAGTTGGAGAAGATACACTAAAAACCATACATGACCAAGAAGGAAAACTAATTCAAAATCGATTAGCTTTTGATCCAAAAAACACTCAACTCCGTTCAGGTTATCGTAGCATCGATGAATTTGTTTCCTTTTATCCATTTGTTCCTTATCAAATTGAATTATTACAAATGATTTTCACAAAGATTCGTAACCTGGGTGAGGGAGGACAACATACATCACGTGGTGAACGGTCATTACTAAAAGCTTTCCAAGAAGCAGCTCAACTAAATGCGAGTGAAAATGTAGACAATATGGTCACCATGGCTGAATTTTATCCATCAATTCGAGATTATTTAGAATCATCCATTACAAGCACGATTGCAAGAGCAGCAGACCGTGCCAGAAATGACGAGGGATTAACAGAATATGATGTACAAGTATTACAAGTTCTCTATTTAATAAAAGGAATAGATGCAATCAAATCCACTCCAAGTAATATTGCTACCTTGATGGTGGAGACGGTATATGACGAACGTCAGCCTTTAGAGTATAAGATCAAAGAATCATTAAACCGTCTGCAAACTGCGATGTTCATTGAGCAACATGCTGATGGAACCTATTCTTTCTTATCCGATGAAGAACAAGAAATTAATCGTGAAATACGTGCGGAAGATTATAATTCAGCTGCAGTTAAAGAGCGGTTAGCAAATCTGTTTTTCAACGTGATGTATCGTCATCCAAAATACGAATACAAACATAACGAACTAACCAAACACTTTGATTATAATAAACGCTTCGATAATTACGTGAAGGGTCAAATGAATCATGAATTAACAATGCAAGTGTATACAGAAGGAATGACGGATTCGGAGGCAGCACTGCAAGCGAATTCTGGTTATCTGATTATTTTATTAGATAAAGAATACGTGGCAGAAGCAGAAAAAGCATTAGCATATATCCAGCAAGTTGACAGTTATGTTCGTCGAAAACAATCGAGTACTACAACGCAACAACAGAAACGGATTTTTGAAGCAAAACTAGCAGAAGTGGATGAGTATTCTCAAAAAGCAGAAGAATTGTTAGCTAAAGCATGTGAAAATGCGGAATTCTATATCCATAGTCAGCGCCGAGACTTTAATGGAGATTTTGAACATAAAGTGAATCAAGCAATGGATATGCTCATTCGAAATACATTTACAAAATTTCATTATATAGAAGAACCAATCTCTTTTAGAAATAGTAAACAAGAATGGCAACAGGTTGCGGAAAATTTAGGACAACAAAACCTTTTCAGTGATGTAAATAAAAATGCAGTCGATGAAGTAAAAAGCTTCATCGAAGAACTAGAACGCTATCATGATCAACGAACATTAAAAGAGATTGTACAAAAATATGAAGCAGTGCCTTATGGATGGGAAGAACAAGACACAATTGGTATCTTGTTAGGCCTGATGAATGCAGGAAAAGTCCGATTTACTTATGCAGGTGAACCATTTAATCCGAATTCAGAAAGGTTCTACGATAGATTGGAAAGGATATCTGAACGTGATCGGATTGTCGTAATGCCAATTGTTGAGATGGATGGACAAGTTAAACAGGAACTTATTGTACTAGTGCGTGATTTCTTCTCGTTAACACAGATTTTCGATACGTACGATGCGTATGAAGAAATCATCCGTGAAAAAGTACATGAGGAGTTTGTTGAGCCGATTGAGAAGATTCGTGAAAGAAGACGTCAACAAGATCCTACTAGTGACTATCCATATCCTGGCGAGAGTCATATTCGACGAGTCGTAACAGATACACAAAAATTGTTATCGATACGTGACCCAGAACAATTCTGTCGCACCTTCATTCAGTATGAAGATGATATGGAGGAATGGTTTGATATTATCGAAATGCTTCAAGGATTCTATGAAGGAAATCCAATTGTAAAGTTTGATGAAGCAGTGCAAGTTCTAAAAAATCATCAACAGGATTTAGAAATTATTCATAATGAAGAACTAGAAGATATTGCTCAACGAATGAAACAAATTTTATTGCAAGAAGAACCATCGAAAGATATTAGTCAATTACCAAAGCTAACCGATGATTTAAAGAACATCATCCAAGAAGAAACAGACAAACAAAAACAAGCTGTTTTGGTTCAATCTGATAAATCAATGGGGCAATTAAAAGATTTATATGAACAATACTCCCAATATGAGACAATTACAGCTTATATTCAGTCGAGAATAGACCGTGCAACTCAACTATATGAAAAGATAAAGAACAGTGAACGCATTTCAAGCGCTCGTATTAATCAACAACAGCTTGGTGAACTGGTTGACTCGACAAAATCAAAAGCACGACAAATGTTGAAAGAAATAAGAGAAGAAACAGATACGGTAGAAAGAGAACCAAAACCAATTACAGGTAAAGACCTGTATGATAAGTTTTTCAGTCGTGTAGATACAATTGAAACGGAAGAAGACTTGGAACGTGCAGTTGATTCGCTAAAACGAGAATTATTAAAGGAATTGCAGACGCATTACTTTGTGAAAGCTTAAATTCAGGAGCAGGTATATTATCTGCTCCTCTACATAGTAGGGGTGAAG
>CALKAL010000006.1 GCA_937983065.1 uncultured Bacillaceae bacterium
GTGTACTAATTTTACACATAATTAAGGACTTAACTCTTAACAAACACGTAAAAACATGTTATTATGATAACTAACTCATAACAGAAATATTTCTGTTATGAGTTTTTTATTTATAATGATATGCATTTAAACGTTTGATGTAATGAATATCTGTAGAAAATAAAAGTAATTTCATTATTTTATGGGGTGGAATCATTGAGTAGTATTAAGGTCAATAATTTGACCAAAGTCTATGGCAAACGACCGAAACAAGCATTGAAGTATTTGGAGGAAGGTAAAACGAAAGCAGAAATACTAGAGTTGACTGGTATGACGGTAGGTGTAAATCAGGCGACTTTTGAAGTTAAGTCGGGAGAAATTTTCGTGATCATGGGGCTGTCTGGTAGTGGTAAATCGACATTGGTTCGTATGTTAAATCGTTTAGTTGAACCTACATCAGGAGAGATCTTACTAGATGGCAAAGATATAACGAAAATGAACAAAGAAGAATTACGAAATGTACGTCGTAAAAAAATGAGCATGGTTTTTCAAAATTTTGCATTATTCCCGCATCGTAACATACTTCAAAACGCTGAATTCGGTCTTGAAATTCAAGGAATGAGTAAAGGTGAAAGAACTGAAAAAGCAAAAAAAGCACTTGAACTCGTCGGATTAAAAGAATATATGCATATGTATCCGAATGAGTTATCTGGTGGTATGCAACAACGGGTTGGATTAGCTCGTGCATTAGCGAATGATCCAGATATTTTACTAATGGATGAAGCGTTTAGTGCACTCGATCCATTAATACGAAAAGATATGCAAGATGAACTTATGGAATTGCACCAAACGTTAAATAAAACGATTATTTTTATTACGCATGATTTAAATGAAGCGTTACGCATCGGAGATCGCATCGCTTTGATGAAGGATGGTAATATCGTGCAAATCGGGTCACCAGAAGAAATTTTAATCAATCCTGTAGACGATTATGTTAAGAAGTTCGTCGAGGACGTTGATATATCTAAAGTATTAACAGCTGGTCATGTCATGAAGCGTCCAGAGCGTGTAACGATAGACCGTGGTCCACGTCTAGCATTAAAGGTCATGCAAGATAATGGTGTATCTACAGTTTATGTAGTTGATAAGCAAAATAAATTACTCGGTTACGTTACAGCGGATGACGCTGCTCGTGCTGTTAAACAACAATTAACCTTAGAAGAGGTTTTAACGAGAGACATTCCGACGGTTTATGAAGAGACTTTATTGGAAGATTTATTTGAACCTATGATGGAAGCAAAAGCACCCTTATCTGTTATAGATGAAGAAAATCGTTTACTCGGAATTGTCGTTAGAGGTTCTATCATTGGAGCATTAGCCGGTAGTAGTGAAGTGTTAAACGGGGGTCAACATTAAATGAACAATGAAGAAACGATCTTACCAAAAGTTCCATTAGGTGATTGGGTAGAAGCATTTGTTGATTTATTAAAAGAATACTTGCCATGGTTATTTAAAGCGATTTCTTCTGGAATCGAAACACTGATGGATGGATTAGTCGCTATCTTGTCTTTCGGTCCACCATATTTACTCATTATCGTTATATCGATTCTTGCTTTCTTTATTGTAAATTGGCGGCTAGCACTTTTTACTTTTATCGGATTAGGTTTAATTGAAAATTTAGGTTATTGGTCGGAGACGATCGATACGTTAGCGTTAATACTTATTTCTGTATTTTTCTCTATCTTAATCGGTGTACCGATCGGTATATGGATGTCCCAAAAACGCATCGTGCAAACGATCGTCACGCCAATCTTAGATTTTATGCAAACGATGCCTGCTTTTGTTTATTTAATTCCTTCAGTCGTATTTTTTAGCTTAGGTGTTGTACCCGGTGTCATCGCTACGATCGTATTTTCAATGCCACCAACTGTTCGACTGACGAATTTAGGGATTCGACAAATAAATAAAGAATTGATTGAAGCATCGAATTCTTTTGGAGCGACAACAGGACAACGACTATTAAAGGTTCAATTGCCTTTAGCTACACCGACGATTATGGCAGGAATTAACCAAACGATTATGTTATCCCTCTCGATGGTCGTCATCGCATCACTTGTAGGTGCCCCAGGTTTAGGAACAATTGTGTATCGTTCGATCACGCAAGTTAACATTGGAATGGGATTTGAAAGTGGATTAGCTCTAGTTATTTTAGCGATGGTTCTCGATCGATTAACTCAGGGGAAAAGTAAGTCACAATAGAAAAAAGTTAAATAATTGAGAAGAGATATTTATAAAGGTGTTAAGCCTTTAAAATATATTCGATTTTCGCTTAGAAAATCGTAACAAAATAATTAGGAGGAATGTATTTATTTATGTTTACTAAAAGAAAGCTTTTTAGTTTTGTCATGCTACTTTTAGTTGCGCTGATATTTGTAGCTTGTGGGTCTAGTGATGGGGATATGGATACGGAAGGTATAGACGAAAGTTCTAATGAAGATAGTGAATTGTTGTTAGAGCTTGGACAAGAGAACTTATCGGTTCCGTATGTTGCATGGGCTAGAGAAACGATTTCAACTCACTTATTAGCAGCTATTTTAGAAGACGTTGGATATAATGTTGACATTAAACAAGTCGAAGCAGGTCCAATGTATGCTGGAGTTGCAGAAGGAACGGAAGATTTTCACACGTCAGCTTGGCTACCAGCAACACACGCTAGTTACTGGGAAGAGTATGGAGATGATTTAGTCAAAGTAACACAAGTTCTCGATGAAGCTCCACTCGGTTTAACCGTACCAAGCTATGTTGAGGATATTAATTCAATAGAAGATTTAAAAACGAATACAGAGTTCGGTGAAAGTGTTAATTGGCAAATTATCGGCATTGACCCTGGTGCAGGAATTATGCAAAATACACAAAAAGTGCTTGAAGAATATGAACTCGACGAATGGAGTATACTAGAAAGTTCAGAAGTTGCAATGTTAACGGAACTTCGTGAAGCGATTGCGAATGAAGAACCGATCATTGTACCACTTTGGAAACCGCATTGGATTTTTGGTGTAGAAGATTTAAAAATGTTAGAAGACCCTAAAGAAATATATGGTGGAAAAGGAGATCAAATTTATACAGTTGCCCGTAAAGGCCTAGAAGAAGATGCTCCAGCAGCGTATCAAATCCTTCAAAATTATACAGAAACGTATGAGTTACTGGAAGAATTAATGCCACTCGTCCACGATGAGGGGCAAGATCCTGCGGAAGTTGCGCGACAGTTCTTAGAAGATAATCCAGATATGTTAGAAATGTGGACAGAAGGCGTACGTAAATAAATTTCACTAATATATTGGGCAAAACGGTTTATTATTTGTTAATGAACCGTTTTGTCTTATTGTTTTTCATAAATTTATCTATTAGACGTTTTAAGTTTTTTCACTAAAAATTTTATTGTTTTCGGAACATATAAGCCGTCTATAAGACATTATGATCAACATTTTAGATAGATTGTAACCGTCAAGTAAAATTGAACACTTTTTGCTCATTAATTTTGAACAGTTTCATCGCTGAAAATGGAAATTCTATGCTTCATGCGATAGCTGCCCCCGTTTAAATGAATCGCCTCCGTTCCAAGCCTGATCGCTAAATGGGTTTTCCTTACACCTGGCGGTCCTAATAAAATTAAGTTATAAAGTTGGTCTAACCATGCGAGTTTTCGCAATTGATGAAATTGCCGTTTTGTCAGTGATGGCTGTTCATCTAGCTGAAACTCGTCCAATGTCTTGTAATACGGGAAAGCTGCCCATTTTAGACGCCTTTCCCGTGCTTTTTTCTTCCGACAATCTTGTTCATCCTGCAATACCCATGGCCCAAAAAAGAAGATAGGTCATCTCGTTGATATTCCATATTACAAAATTGAAAGAACGTGTAGAGTGGCTATTAAGCATTATTATTAATCATGATATGCAAGAAATAGATGGGCGGTTTTATGAGTTATTACCCGAAGAAAAACAATTTGAAGCGAGTTCTACGAACCATCCTTATGATGTTAACTGGAATATTTATGATTCCCTCCAACCTAACAATGATAAGACAACTATTAAGGAGGGAATACAAAGTGTCTAACATGATCAAAGAGAAGTGTAAGTTGCTTCGCCTAGCGTACGTTTCCGACTTATACGAAAAGGTACCGTTCGAGAATCCAGAATAATACTTGATGGATTTATTACAAAAGGAAATAGGGTTAAGGGAATTCGCAAAAGGTGAGCGTTTAATCAAAAAAGCAAAGTTTATGTATGAAAAAGAATTAGATGACTATCAATGGGGAGAGCATATTCATTTTCCACCTAACCTAGACAAAGAAAGCCTAAAAACTCTTTCTTTTATCCAGCAAAAGGAGAATCACATATTAACGGATGCACCAGGAACGGGAAAATCACATTTTAGTATAGCGTTAGGAAGAAAAGCTTGTAGAAACGGATTTGAAGTCCGTTTCTACCGAGTCGCTGATTTAATAGAGTTATTGGAAAAGTCATGGTCATAAGGACGATTTCAAATCATACGTAATCGATTCAGTAAAGTAGATTTAATTATACTCGATGAAATGGGATATGTGCCTTTCAGCAAGGCAGGTGCTGAATTATTATTTCAATTAATTTCTGACTGGTATGAACAGAAAAGTCTAATCATGACATCAAACCTAGAGTTTAGCCAATGGCATAAAGTGTTTGTAGATGCACGTTTAACCGCTGCGTTAGTAGATCGAGTTATTCACCATGCACATATCTTAAGTTTTACAGGAGATAGTTATCGAGTGAAATACGCATTATCAAATCGTTAAACATGAAAAATATGGGCTGGCAATGTTCTAAACTTTTCGTTGCAAAGTTCTAAACATTTTGCTTGCAAAACACA
>CALKAL010000007.1 GCA_937983065.1 uncultured Bacillaceae bacterium
TGAAATAAAATAATGTATTTAAATTTAACCCCAGTTAGGGAATAGCCTCTAACTGGGGTTTATTGATGGATATTTAATTTTGTCACTTTTTATGGCACAATTATAATATAGAGACGATATGAGGGAGAATACACTAATGCTCAACCAAGCTGATGAACTGTTTATCCAGCCTTATTCTGGCGTTAAATATTACAATAAAAGATACGACATATTAATTAATAAAGAAACGGCTCTTCGTATTACGGATATGAAGCCTAATAAATGGCTCGATACTCTTTATTTAATTAATATATTTTTTAATATTCCCCATTACAATAGGTTAAATGTTCAAATTCAAAATGAAAATAATGATGTGATTGGCTACATTATTAAAGAAGGCGGCTTTTTCAAAATGAAAGATTTCCACCTATTTAATGCTGAAAAAGAGTTAATTGCAACGATAAAAGCTGAATCTAAACTATCAAAACTTCGATTAACAATATTAAGAAATGAATCGGAATGGGGTTATTCCGAGGGTAGTTTAACTGCGATGGATTTTTCAATAGTGGATAGTCAAACAAAGGAGACAATCACAGTCTTACGTAAACGCTCGCCTATTTATGAAACCGTTCAAGAAAATATTGAAAAAGGAATGGACGGGTACTATGTTAAAACTGCAGATAGCTTAGAAGAAACATTGATTCGAATCGCCTGCGCTATTTCCATCGATCAGCATTATAACTAAAGCTATGATTGAGTCGCTTTCTTAAAGCTTCCTTTCATAGATTTAAACCAGTGATAAAAAAATTGTACGAGGGGGCCGATGCCAAGTGCAATGACAAACGTCCCAATTCCAATTGGCCCTTTTATAATGAATGCTAAAAGAAGTGCCATCAGCTCTAGTGACATTTTTGATAATGCTAAACTAAGCCCTGTTCGATAATTGACGGCTATCATTAGATTATCGATTGGATTTCGTGCGATTTCTAATTGCATATAGGAGCCAATACCAGCGCCCATACAAATGATACCGAAAATTAATAAAGCAACTTGAAAGATTGTATCCGTAATAACGACGTGATCAAAGACGATTAACATCCAAAAATCAATAAATAATCCCGTTATAAAAAATGTCAAAAGAGATGGTAAATTAATGCGAGATTTCAGTAGATAACTGTTAACAAAGACGAGTATCACACCGACAATAAAAATCCATGATCCGACTGTTAATCCGAATTGATTATAAAGCCCAACAAAAAAAGCATCCCAAGGCCCAACACCGAAATCTGATAATAGTAGCATCGTTATACCAAATGATAGAATTATAATACCGACTATGTAAAATAAAATAGAGTAAATCGTGTCTTTTTTCATTAATGTTTTCACCTTTTTATATTATTAGCTATTGTATCTTATCATAATGTCACGATATCGTACAGATGACGGCTTGAAAAGGAGGGATTTTGATGTACTTTCCATCTAAAAAGGATTCACTATTTCGAATTATAATTATTGGTTCTGCCCTCATCTCTATATTACCGGGGCTAATCACTTTAGACTGGATTACATTATTAATTTTATTTCCGATAGGTGTCGTTTTACTTTGGCTATGGTTCAGAACGGGGTATTTAATCGATGGTGAGCAGTTAAAAATTAAATTTGGCCCTTTCAAAAAGACAATCAGTATTCATTCGATTCGTAAATTAACGAAAACGAAAAGCTTATTATCAAGCCCCGCCCTTTCCATGAATCGGATTGAAATTATGTATAACAATTACGACATAGTTTACATTTCTCCTGAATACGAAAATGAGTTCATTCATTTTTTACAAGAAGTTAATCCAAATATGGAGATTGATGATAAGTTATTAGAGGGGAAAACAGTTAAATCAAACGATTGATTGAAAACAAAAAATAAAAAAGACTATCTTAATTATTAAATTAGACAGTCTCACCATATTTTTTATCAAATTCGTTTTTTTAAAATTTCGTCCTACTTATCCTACCAAATAAATGGACATAACCTTAACCGACGTAAACATCTTTATATTCCTCGGACCGTTCGAGTTTCCTCTTTGCATAGCTGCATGATGCCGTTATTTTTAAATTATTCTCCCGCGCATAATTAACGACAGCTTCGACTAATTTCCCAGCTATTTGACCACCACGTAGCTTTTCGGAAACGAATGTGTGGTCAATCATAATGAGTTCATCATCTTTTGAAACAAACGTAATTTCCGCATCCCGTTGATCAGCATCACCAATGAAAAAACTATGGTCATCTTGGTTTATTTTCAACATCTAAACCTCCTTAAAAAGAGATTAAAAATAATTATTACTACTTAAATATTGAGTTATACCGTATGCAACCGCAATCATGACAAGACTAGCAATGATAACTAATATGACGACCCTCTTACCATCCATCGCACAAATCTCCTTTTAGTTAGTAGTATTTACATTTTAGCAAAAAGACATACAAGACTCAAAAATGAAATACTAAATTAAGCATAAAAGAGTCGTCTTTAAAGGATTTTTTTACTGAATAACGAATGTAAAGATTAATAGGAGGTTGAATTATGGCAAACGAAATTACAAAACCAGTGCAATTATGTGATGAAAAAGGTCGATTAAATAAAGCTAGTGTTGGCTGGGCGCGAAAACCGATTATTGATTGTAATGTAACAGGTACTTATTTAAGAAAAAAGAAGTGGAATTATTGGTGTTTTACGAATGATGCCGCCTTATTTTCAGTAACGATTTCAACGCTTGATTATGCAGCGATGATTTTCGCTTATGTTTTAGACCGGAACACTTTAACGTTTAAAGAGCAATCCATTTTGATCCCGTTCGAAAAAGGTGTAAGTATGCCAGACAATGCAAATGAGTCAATTCATTTTAAACGTAAAAATACGTCTATTTCCTATGAGGAGAAAGGTGATGAAACAATCATTTCTGTCTATTGGGATCAATTTGACGGTGGTGAGCCACTAGAAGCAAATTTAACAGTGAAGCGTCATGACGAGCAAGAATCACTAAATGTCGTCATTCCTTGGAGTGAAAAGCGATTTCAATTTACATCAAAGCAAGTCGCTCTACCCGCTTCTGGATCTGTAAAATGGAATCATGGGACGTATCATTTTGGAACGAAAAATAGCTTTGCTACATTAGATTTTGGTCGGGGTAAATGGCCGTATGCCTCTACTTGGAATTGGGGGGCCGCTTCAGGATATTCAGGTGATTTAAAAATTGGTCTAAATTTTGGAGGACAATGGACGGATGGGACAGGCCAAACAGAAAACGGGATTCTCATTAATGACGTGCTCCATAAAATTCATGAAGACGTGACGTGGATTTATGACGAGCGGGATTATATGAAGATGTGGGTTTTACAAACAGATAATAGCAAACAAGTATTACTCACCTTCCAGCCCGAATTCGAACGGGTCGCTAAATCGAATGTCGGTATTATCCAATCTGAAGTCCACCAAATGATTGGTCATTATAACGGAACGATTACGCTTGAAAACGGTGAAAAAGTAGAAATAAACAATTTATTCGGCTGGGCTGAGGATCATAAAGCGAAATGGTAGAAAAAAGACTTGACCCCCTTCCTTTTATTCTCTTTTTTAACTCGTTTTATAATGATGAATAACCCTTTTAATGCTTGCGTATAATTTATTAGTACCTTTTTATAACGTCATGCAAAGATTCGTTAACGTAAAAATATAGTGGGGTTGGTCATCATGAGTTTCTCAGAGCATATTATTATTTTTTTAGTTGTCGCGGTATTAACCCTCGTTTTACGTTTCGTTCAGCTTCAAAGCATGACGCGGATTGATATTTATCTTTTCGTTTTCGGCCCTCTTCTTATCATGTCTTTTGGCATGTTGTTTTTTGCGTTAATCGATTTTAATAGAGGGCTTTTTTACAATATCGGAAAGTACTTTTTCATCTATTCAGTCATTGGTATTATCGCTGGCTTTGTTTGGCAACGTGTCTTACTGCGCCGCTTTTAAAATCTACTCCCCACTTTTTAGCTTTAAAAAATCATTGATAATCGTTCGATGTGTTCCTACCATATCTTCTGGTAAATGTTCTAGCTCGTAATATTTAAACCGAATTGATTCGGATTTGTCGATTTTCATTTCACCTGTAAAATCAGTCGTATAGTAAGCGGTTGTAACGACATAAAATTCATCACCATTTTCCGCTTTAATAAAATGTTTCGGTCCTGAATAAACGTTTATTAAATGAAGTTCACCAACGATTAAGCCTGTCTCCTCCAACACTTCCCGTCGTGCAACATCTTCTGTTGACTCACCTAGCTCCATTAGTCCCCCAGGTATTCCCCACTTCCCTTTAGGAAATCGCCTCTGTTGAAGTAAAATTTGCCCTTCTTCATTGATCATTAGACAAACTGCACCAACGAAAATGAGAGGGCGTGTTCCTACTATTTTTCTTAAATCTTCTACATAACCCATCCGTGATCCCCTCTTTTATTTTTTATGTACCATGGCAATAGTTAAACATCTATTTTTTAAAAAAATTTGCGGATGACTAAACCATTTCAAATCTTCTTACATAAACTTAATAATAGAGGAGGGATGTATAATGAATCAAGTTGCATGGCTTTATTTTGTCGCCATTTTAACTGGCTTTTCCTTAATTGTATTAACAACGGTCGCATCATCCTTTGTCAATCCTATTTCAACCGTTTTAGTTGCCATTGGTGCAATCACTGTTATTTTATTTTCAATTGCTATATTATATTTAGCGTTAAAAGAATTGCTTAGTAATTTTTAACGAAAGTTTCCCCACTAAAAAAAACTTCACAATTAATGTTTACCTTCCAGAGTTGTGATAAGAAGAAAAGCTAGCCCCCCATACTAGCTTAAATCTAGAAAGCACCAATTAACTATTAAAAATTGGTGCTTTTTTTAATGAAAAAAGGTAATTTGAGCATAAGTTGGACTAATTTGAGCATAAATCGAAAAAAATGAGCATATTCGACATTAATCTGCGCCTATTCGACAATATTTCGCGCCTATTTTTTCAGGCCGAGCTCCTCCCTCATGCCTCTGTCGACTTATAAAAACGCTAAAATTCTCTCAACTAATTTAGAGACCATTAAGTTTAAACTCGTGTAGCCTGATAACGTAAAGGTTAGCCATAATAATGTGATGGATAAATATAAATTAAACTGCTTGTCCCTTTTCCAATACGCTGTAATAAAAATCGCAAATATAAAACTGATTAAGAAAAACATCGACCAAAAAAATGATGGGCTTTTTGATAGGATGAATAAATAAATGAAACCGATCATTAATATAATGAAAGCAGGGGCGTTTTTGTAATAAACTTCTTTCGGGACGTCTTTTAATTTAGCGAGCATTTCTTTAACATCAAATTTTCTTATTTCTAATAACATCGTGCGGCATTTTTCAATCAAACGATTAATTAATGAGTTAATCTGTTCCATGTATGAGCCTCCTCTTTCATATTTATACCCATTCTATGCTTAAATTAGCTCAACCATTATAGATTTGTTAAAATTTAATTAAGTCATTGAGGAGGTTTGATGATGAAAATAATATCGATTGAGCCGACACCTAGTCCTTATTCAATGAAAATAAATTTAGATAAACGACTCGCTGAAGGACAGTCGGAAACATATAAACGAGATGATGATTTAACAAATGCTCCTAAGTACGTTAAGGATCTTTTTCAAATTGAAGGCGTTAAGGAGCTCTATCGGGTGATTGATTTTGTCGCTTTAGAAAGAGACCCAAAAGTGCCGTGGGAGGACATTTTACCAAAAGTAAAGAATACACTCGGAGCCGCCGATGAAGACGTCTCTCATTTAATCGGAAACGTCAATCAAGCCGAAGATTCATTCGGTGAGGTGAATGTTTTTATTCAAATGTACCGTCACATTCCGATGCAAGTGAAAACAGAAGCAAATGGAGAAGAAAAGCGGTTCGGACTGAGCGAACGGTTTACAAATGCGGCAATAGAAGCTTCAAAGGATTCCGCAACGATGTTAATGGAGCGAGAATGGGTCGAGCAATCCCCTCGATACGGTGATGCCGAAGAAATTGGGAATGATGTCGCACAAGAAATCGAAGCGACGTATGATGAGGAACGTTTAACAAAATTGATTGAGTGGGCACAAGCGGGAGAAGATGCATCGAAAAAGAAATTTCCGCGTAAAAAAGTGACACTAGACATGCTTGAGGAAGCGGATTGGAAGGCGCGATATGCCGTACTCGCGCAAATGCCTGATCCTACTGTCGATGATTTGCCCGTTTTGGACAAAGCATTAGAAGATCCGAAAGTTTCTGTACGCCGGATTGCGACGGCTTATTTAGGAATGATTGAAGAGAAAGAGGTTTTGCCATATCTTTATAAAGCGCTCAAAGATAAAACAGTAACCGTACGCCGGACTGCTGGAGACTGTTTATCTGACTTAGGATTTACGGAAGCCATTCCAGAAATGATTGAAACATTGAAAGATAAAAGTCGAATTGTTAGATGGCGCGGGGCGATGTTTTTATATGAGTATGGCGACGAATCCGCTATTCCCGCATTAGAGGAAGCGTTAAATGATTCAGAATTTGAAGTGCGCATGCAAGCAAAAATGGCGCTTGCCCGGATTCAAGAAGGGGAAAAAGCAAAAGGATCTATTTGGAAGCAAATGGCCGATTTAACTCGACAAAAGGATAATTAATTAAAAATGCTGTGTGGCTGTTGAGTAAAATCGACAGCCACTTTTTATTGATTTACGTGGTTGGACATGAGGCGGGCTCTCAGGGACAAA
>CALKAL010000008.1 GCA_937983065.1 uncultured Bacillaceae bacterium
TGTTCGACATCATTTATTACCCGGGAAATGATTTCGCCAGTTTTCGTCTTTGAATAAAATTTCAAGCTTAATTTTTGAATATGGTCAAACAGTTTTTCACGAATATCGAATAAAATTTTACTACTCACTTCTTGGGCTAAATATTGTCTGTAATACTCTATCGGCGGTCTTAAAATAGCAAAGATAATAAATGCGATTCCCATGATGATTAGAAGCTGCGATATTTTTTCATCCATCGGTAAATTCGTATCAATAATATCATCAATGACATATTTAATTAATAAGGGCATGAGTAACGGAATCGTAAATTTAATGATCCCGAAAATAATCGTAATTAAAATTTTCCATTTATACGGTTTTACAAAATGTAAATAACGTTTTATACTGTCCATCAATCTTCCTGCTTTCTATCTTATCGAATTAAAAACCTGTTGCTAAAAACACAACAGGCGTTTATTTCGTAAATGTTAAATAATGTTCGTACCATTTATCCGTAAAGTCTGGCGAAAAGGGTCCCCTTCTCTGTTGGATCCAACGTTCTAATTGGTACAAATTGCGATACAATATTTTTTGCAATACTTCTGGATAATTCATTTGTTCTTTATGCTCGTCAAACTCATCTTCGTCTAAAATCGTGTAAGTCATATCAGGAAACACTTTTATGTCTAAATCGTAATCGATATATTTTAATGCTTCGTCATCAACGACATAAGGTGAACTTATATTACAATAATAATATATGCCATCGTGGCGAACCATACTTATAATGTTAAACCAATGATCTGCGGTAAAATAAGTTATCGCAGGCTCGTGGGTCACCCAATGTCTACCATCTCCTTCTTTCACTAAGCAATGATCATTTGCACCGATTAACAAATGGGGATGGCTTTTTAACACTAACGTTTCCTCCCAAACACGATGTAACGAGCCATCATGTTTATAGCTTTGAATTTCGATACTTTCACCGATTTTTGGTATTATTATACTCATCACTTTCTACCATCTTTCAGTCCTTTTCATGCTTTCTCTTATTGTATCATACCTACTTTGCTACTTCGATTAACACGCAAGCTACTCATTAGTTTAACCTCGCTTACGTTAATGTAATCTTTTTTATCAAATGAAAAAATGAAAGAAGCACCCCTAAAAATAGGAGTGCTTCTAAGTAATGGAGAAGTTACTGTTGATTTTTCTTTTGTTGTGATTGTTGGTTTTGACGTCTTACTTCTTGAGGATCTGTTTCCTCAGCGAATTCTTGACCATAACCTTGCTGTGAAGCTTGGTTTTGCTTTCTCACTTTTTGAGCGTTCGTTTGAGATTGCTGTTGGTTCTTTTTAGCCATTAATATCACCTCCGCACTGATTAATTTCTCCAATTTGTTTATATTTATCCCAAATTTTATATAGCATTGTTAGTTTTGCTTATCGAAAAAAATTAATGCGGCGGTTTATAGTTTTCATTTCAATTGTTCTTTTATTTTTAACATGACGTTCGGCATCGGATATTGCGCCATTTCTTTAAGGGTGACAAATTTTCCATCATTTGTTGGATCCGATTGATCGACGTGACAAATAATTGGGTCGATTTCCCAAATGACGTGAGAAAAAATGTGGCGAACGCGGCGACCTTCCTTAACGATTTTCACCTTCATTCCATATTCTAAGTAGAGCCAGTTTATAATATCTTCTTTTGTCATTTCAGAAGGCATGACGAGGGGGAATTCCCATAAATTTGCTAACAGTCCGTCCTCGGGTCTTTTTTGAATAAAAAATCTATTTTGTGCATCTTTTAATATGAGACTGTAATACGACGTTTGTTTTTGTTTCTTCGCTTTTGTCTTCACTGGGAGTTCTTCCTGACGGTTTAATTCATATGCTTGGCAATAATTTTTCAATGGACATTCATGACATTTCGGTTTTTTAGGATGACAAATAAGGGCACCTAATTCCATCAGTCCTTGATTAAAAGAAGATGGATCTTTTTTAGAAATGAGCTCGCGTAAAACATCGTCGAATAGCCGTTTCGTTTTTGATTTCGTAATATCTTCTTCAATAAGTAAAATTCGTGATATAACGCGCATCACATTTCCGTCAATTGCTGGTTCAGGTTTATCAAAGGCGATGCTCATAATGGCACCTAACGTGTATGGCCCGATCCCTTTTAAAGTCTTTAACTCAGCTTTACGTTCTGGAACTTGTCCATCATATTTTTCGACGACCTCTTTTACAGCCGTATGTAAGTTTCGTGCTCGGGAATAATAGCCTAATCCTTCCCAAGCTTTTAGAACATCTTGTTCATCCGCTTCAGCTAAATGAAAGATTGTCGGATAACGTTCCATAAATTGGGTAAAATAAGGGATAACTGTATCAACTTGAGTTTGCTGAAGCATAATTTCGGAAACCCAAATACGGTAAGGGTCTTTATTTTCACGCCACGGTAAATCACGTTTTATTTCGTTATACCAATTAATTAAATCGTGTTGAAATTGATCAATATCAAATAATATCGATATGGAAAAAGGTGTAGATTCTCGCAAGTTTCTCATGCCTTTCTATTAATCAGTTCAAAGGAGGAGCAAGTTTGGATACTGCCACCCACATTGCAATGGGAGTTGCCGTTGGTGGATTAGCAACAATCGATCCCGTTGTTCAACAGCAGCCCGAATTATTTCAAGCGGTGTTCATCGGAGCAATTATCGGCTCACACGCTCCTGATTTTGATACGTTTTTCAAGTTTCGAAATAATGCAACGTATATTCGTCAACATCGCGGTTGGTCTCACTCACCGATTGCTGTGTTGTTTTGGAGCGTTTTAATTACTTTTTGTATTTATTTTTTTTATGATAATATTTCGTTATTTAATTTATGGTTGTGGATTTTTATTTCGGTTGTGTTACATGTTTTCGTCGATATATTTAATGCTTATGGAACTCAAGCATTAAAACCGTTTGTCAATAAATGGATTGCTCTCGGCTGGATTCATACGTTTGATCCGTTTATCTTTTTTATATTTGTCGCTGGATCAGTAGCATGGGCTTTAGGTGCTGATCCGAGATATACGTTTTTAATCGTCTTTTTCATTTTAACACTTTACTATATAAAACGTTATTTTGATAAACGAGAAATAACGAAAATATTGTATGATTACTTTGATCACGTGGAAAAAGTCATTACGCAACCAACGATAAAGCATAACGTCTGGCGAATTGTCGTTGAGACTCATAAACATTATTACGTCGCCGAATCAAACGACGGATATATTTATATTCATGATAAATTTATAAAAAAGGATATCCCAGAGACGAAGGAAATGAAAGTGGCAATGGAAGATGCTAACATTCAATCTTTCATTGATTTCTCACCAATTTACCGATATGAAATTGAGAAAAAAGGAGCGAACACGGAAATTCGCTTCATTGACTTACGTTACCGATCAAAAGGGAGATATCCTTTCGTTGCGGTTGTCATACTGGATCGTCATTATAACGTACTAAATTCACATATCGGCTGGATCTATTCAGAAGATAAATTGCAAAAAAAATTAGAGCCTCTCTCGTGATGGGAGTAGGCTCTTGATTTTTTTGTT
>CALKAL010000009.1 GCA_937983065.1 uncultured Bacillaceae bacterium
ATATTTCGTATATTTTGGGGTATACTTTGTAGAAAATTATCACGAAGAATTTTTATTCTTCAGCGCTGACAATCTGTTATTAATAAACATCTTGTAGAAGGAATACCTTTTAAACAATTAGCTCGAAAATATAATATTCCGTCTCATGAGACGGTCAGGAAATGGATAATCAAGTATACTAGAGAGGAAGAAATCAGGAGTTATTCTCCAAACCCCGAGGTGTATACTATGAAGAGTCGCAAAACTACACAAGAAGAGAAAATGGAGATCGTTAAATATTGCTTGAATCAAGGTTTATCTTATAAATAAACCGCTGAAAAGTATCGAGTTTCATATAACAATGTCTATTCGTGGGTTAGGAAATACAAAGAACATGGTCCTGACGGACTAGTAGATGGACGAGGTCGCGGAAAGCCAGACAAAATTCAAACAGAGGAAGAAAAGTTACGAACAGAAATTGCAGCATTAAAAGCACGAAATGAGTACCTTGAAACAGAGAACGCTGCGCTAAAAAAGTTAGAAGAAGTGGAAAGAGAGTTGATGTTACAGAAACGCGGTATGAGGCAGAGTACCAACCATTAAAAAGCTGGAAAAACAAGGATTCAAAATAACTATACTATGTGAAGCATTAGGTGTGAGTCGCTCAGGTTATTATAAATGGGTGAAACGGAAACCAACGAAAACAGAAAAGCGCTTAAGACACTTGATCAATTGCATTCAAAAAGTATATGACGAACATAAAGGAATTTATGGTTATCGCCGAATCACGATCTATCTCAATCATTATCTTAACGCCTCAGTGAATCATAAATGTGTTTACCGTTTGATGAGGTTACTAGAGTTAAAAGCCGTCATCCGTCGGAAACGTTATACCTACAAGCCACATAAACCACAACATATAGCTGAGAATGTTCTAAATAGAGAATTCCAAGTCGACTATAAAGCAATGGGAGTTTTATTAACAGATATCACATAATTCAAGTATAGAGGCCATTCAAAAGCGTATTTAAGTGCAATTTTAGATTACGGTGAAAATAAAATTGTAGCCTATAAATTATCCCGACATAATAACAATGCCTTAGTACGTGATACAGTCACTCAGATTAAAGATTCCATTATTCCAACGAAGACATTATTTCACAGTGACCGTGGCTTTCAATACACGTCCCATGGATTTAAAGACTTCGTGAAAGAAAACAAAATTATCCAGAGCATGTCACGTGTTGGTAAATGTATTGATAACGGTCCAATGGAGAATTTTTGGGGAATCATCAAGGAAGAAATGTATCGATTAACTACTTATAACACGTTTGAGGAGTTAGAGAAAGATATTAAGGCTTATATTGAATTTTATAATACAAAGCGCGTGACGTTGAAGATGGGCTTGAAAATTCCAGCATAAGAAAAGCCATGCATGAAAATCATACATGGCACAAAATATTTTGTTTATTTACCTTGACAGGGGGCAGTTCATGGTGAAGGGGGTTTTTATGTTGGATATTGAGATTTTCGAATCCCTGTTGCGGGGTTAGTTCTTTTACACGGGGATGTATGTAATGGGGACTTTCTAATTCCCCTGCATTTTGATTACTTTTTGAGGCGTACATCACGAACATCTCTATTGATAAAAATAATGCTGGAGTGAATTCGTGAGGTTTCCTTCATTATATCACTGATCCGCTCCAGCAGTTTTGTTTCCATTTAAATTGTCCCTATAAGGGAGAAATTAGGACACGTTTCTTCCCAAATTGGCACTTTCATTATGCCCGCTTTTGCTCATTTTTCCTCTGTTTCTTCTCTGGCATTTTCAAGAAGCTCCTTCTCCGTGCCGGCAACTACGACCGCAGCAGAAGCATCGCCGACGATATTAACGGTAGTCCGCATCATATCTAAAATCCGGTCGACCCCTGCGATTAACGCAATTCCTTCCAGCGGCAGGCCAATTGATGTTAGCACCATCGTCAGCATGACCAGTCCAGCACCAGGAACACCAGCAGTACCGATGGAAGCCAATACGGTCATTAACACCACCGTCAGCATTTCAATAAAGGTTAAATCCAATCCATAGAACTGGGCGATGAAGATAACAGCAGCGCCCTGATAAATGGCAGTCCCATCCATGTTAATCGTTGCACCGAGCGGCAGCACAAAACTGCTGATCCGATTCGATACCCCTAAATTTTCCTCGGTATTTTTCATCGTCACCGGCAACGTTCCGGCACTGCTCGCTGTACTAAAGGCAACGATGGCAGCTGGCGAGATGCCTTTAAAGAATTTTAGCGGATTCATTTTGGCAAACATTTTTACTGCCGAACTGTAGACAATGGCAGCATGTACCAAACAAGCGATGAGTACGGCAAGAATAATTTTAATTAATGGCATCAACACGGACAGACCGTACTCGCCGACAATCGGTGCAAGCAATCCAAATATACCGATTGGGGCCAGCTTCATGACAATTCCTGTAATTTTATACATAATTTCAGCAAAACCATCAAAGAACCGAAAGACGGGCTGTGCTTTTTCCCCGACTAAAGTAATGGCAATCCCGATAAATAAGGCGAAGAAAATAATTTGCAAAATATTGCCTTCCGTCAGAGCCGTAAATGGGTTTTCCGGGATGATATTGAGCAGCGTCGTAATAACGTCCTGCTCCTCCTGTTCCACCACTTCACTGTCCATATTATCTGCGGCAATATTTACCCCTTTACCAGGCTGAATCGCAAATGCGATCGCCAAACCAATTACGACGGCTATTCCCGTCGTTACAAGATAATAGGCTAAGGTTTTGATACCGACCCGGCCAAGCTGCTTTGTGTCGCTATTGCTGGCAACCCCAACGACTAAAGTTGCCAAAATAAGCGGAGCAATAATAAATTTAATTAATCGTAAAAATAAGTCCCCTAACGGCTGAACAAAACTGATGGAACTTCCAAAAACAGCTCCAAGTACAATCGCTGCAACAAATGCGATAAAAATTTGCGTCACTAAATTCAGTCTCATCCTTATCCCCCCTGAAAACTGTGACAACAGACTGAAAAGATTACCTAATTAAAGCGCTTACAAAATTGCAGCAACTTTTATTGTTTCTAGTAAATTTCTCCCCTATGTGCTTGAACAGAAAATTTTTGGCTATATTTTAGTCCTTGTCTCTTTCCTCCTTCCTATTTACAAATATGGTAAATAGTCAGATTTTCAAAACAGTGTAAAGGAATAAAAATAGTTTGTCAACAGCTGTGAAGAGTAAATTTTATTAAATCTCTTCCAATCAATAAAAAGGTAGAGTCAATTAAAGAATATTCAATAAATTATTTTCACCCAATTTTTGCTAAAAAGC
>CALKAL010000010.1 GCA_937983065.1 uncultured Bacillaceae bacterium
AAAGCGAAGTATATTTCTGGAGCGGGTCTTAATGCACTTTATTCAATCTGCTTATCACATATTTCTACGGTATTGTCCGCCGACTTCGTATAATGCTTGTGTAATTTGGCCGAGGCTTGCCACTTTAACCGTTTCCATTAGTTCTTCAAAAATATTCCCGCCTGATGCTGCAACTTCTTTTAATCTATTTAAAGCTTCAGGTGCTTCATCTTTATGGCGTTCCTGGAAGGCTTTTAAGTTAGTAATTTGTGATTGTTTCTCTTCTTGAGATGCCCGAGCTACTTCCATTGAATCGATTTCTTCCTCAGATGGTGGATTCGGATTTAAGTAAGTGTTCACACCAACGATTGGAAGTTCTCCAGAATGTTTTTTCCGCTCATAGTACAGCGATTCCTCTTGAATTTTTCCGCGTTGATATTGACGCTCCATTGCGCCTAATACACCACCACGGTCATTGATTCTTTCAAATTCTTGCAGGACCGCTTCTTCAACGAGCTCTGTTAATTCTTCAATAATAAATGAACCTTGAATAGAGTTTTCGTTTTTCGTTAAACCGAATTCTTTATTAATAATCATTTGAATGGCCATAGCGCGGCGAACGGATTCCTCAGTCGGTGTCGTAATCGCTTCGTCATAAGCATTCGTGTGTAATGAATTCGTATTATCTTGAATCGCAATTAACGCTTGAAGTGTCGTCCGAATGTCGTTAAAGTCAATTTCTTGCGCATGTAACGAACGACCAGATGTTTGAATATGGTATTTTAATTTTTGACTACGTTCATTCGCACCGTATTTTTCTTTCATGACGATTGCCCAAATACGACGAGCAACGCGGC
Organism: uncultured Bacillaceae bacterium; assembly: GCA_937983065.1. Classification (GTDB taxonomy): domain Bacteria; phylum Bacillota; class Bacilli; order Bacillales; family Alkalibacillaceae; genus CALKAL01. The sequence goes on from CALKAL010000010.1 coordinate 837, forward strand.
CGATTACGGAGTATTCTGGGTCGAGTCCGTTTGAAAAGAAGAACGATAAGTTTGGTGCAAATTTATTAATATCCATGCCACGACTTAAATAATACTCAACGTACGTAAAGCCGTTTGCCAATGTGAACGCTAACTGACTAATCGGATTAGCGCCTGCTTCAGCAATATGATAGCCAGAAATTGACACGGAATAATAATTACGGACATCATGGTCGATGAAATATTGTTGAATATCTCCCATCATCCGTAAAGCGAATTCCGTTGAAAAAATACATGTGTTTTGGCCTTGGTCTTCTTTTAAAATATCCGCTTGAACAGTTCCGCGTACAACAGAAATCGTCTCTTTTTTAATTTGTTCGTATTCGTCATTGTTCGGCTCTCTACCTTCGCGCTCTTTAAACTTTTCGACTTGCTGTTCGATAGCCGTATTAAAATACATCGCTAAAATAATCGGCGCGGGTCCGTTAATCGTCATTGAAACGCTCGTCATCGGGTCGCATAAATCAAATCCGTCGTACAGTTTTTTCATATCTTCCACCGTACAAATGCTGACCCCCGACTCACCGATTTTCCCATAAATGTCTGGGCGTTCAGCTGGGTCTTCTCCGTAAAGGGTGACTGAATCAAAGGCTGTACTTAAACGTTTCGCATCCGAGTCCTTCGATAAATAGTGGAAGCGTCGATTCGTACGTTCAGGCGTTCCTTCTCCCGCAAACATTCGCGTCGGGTCCTCACCTGTTCGTTTAAACGGAAAAACGCCTGCGGTAAATGGAAAGGCACCTGGTACGTTTTCCATCATCATCCAATAGAGTCGGTCGCCCCAATCGTTATATTTCGGCAAAGCGACTTTCGGGATTTTTAACCCTGCTAAGCTTTCCGTCGTTAACGCAACTTTAAATTCTCTGTCGCGAACTGTATAAGAAAGTTCATCTTTTGTATAACTTTCTTTTAGGTTATCGAACGCTTCTAACTGTTTCACACTCGCTTTTTCGAGTTTTTCTTCATATTGTTCGATTAAATCTTTCACTTGATTGACATCTTCAAGCTCTTTTTCGACACCTTTTAATTGATAAAGCTTACTCGCAATTTCACTTTGCTCTTGTGCTTTTTTCTTATAATCCCGTACTGCTCTTACGATATCTTGTAAATATTGATTTTTATCGGGTGGAATAATTAAGTTTTGCTTTTCGGCAATTTTAATATTCGTTTTAAACGGAACCGATACATTCCAGTCGTACCGTTCATTAATCGTCTCTAAAATAGATGCAAATAATGTGTTCGTTCCTTGGTCATTAAACTGAGAAGCAATCGTACCGAACACTGGAAATGTCTCAGGATCTTGATGGAAAAGCTGACGACTGCGCTCATATTGCTTTCTTACTTGACGAAATGCATCCTCTGAACCTTTTTGCTCGAATTTATTAATGACGATAAAATCGGCAAAATCGATCATATCAATTTTCTCAAGCTGGGTCGGTGCACCGAATTCAGCGGTCATGACATACATGGATAAATCGGTAATTTCCGTAATTTCTGCATCCCCTTGACCGATTCCACTCGTCTCTACGATGACAAAATCGATGCCTGCTGCTTTAACGACGTGAATCGCATCGAGAATTGCCTTCGAAAGCTCACTTTTAGAATCCCGGGTTGCCAACGAACGCATGTAAACCCGTGGATTAAAAATCGCATTCATCCGGATACGGTCGCCTAATAATGCGCCACCCGTTTTTCTTTTTGTCGGGTCAATCGAAATAATCGCTAGTTTTTTATCAGGTACTTCATTAATAAAACGGCGAACGAGCTCATCGGTTAATGAACTTTTCCCTGCTCCACCTGTTCCGGTAATTCCTAAAACGGGGATTGCCTTTTCCTTTAACGGTAAATGTTTATAAATTTCTTCAGCCGTTACATCGTTATTTTCAACGTGGGAAATAACTCGGGCAATCGCTTGATAGTCACCGTCTAATACTTTTTTAGCATCGTTTTCTAAATCTAACGGTGTCGGCTTGTCACATTCTTCAAGCATTGAATTAATCATGCCCTGAAGGCCGACCTCTCTCCCATCATCCGGAGAAAAAATTCGGGCGACGCCGTAATCATGAAGCTCTTTTATTTCCCTCGGCAAAATAACTCCGCCCCCACCGCCATAAACGCGAATATGGTCTGCGCCTCTTTCTTTCAATAGGTCAATCATATATTTAAAATATTCGACATGACCCCCTTGATAAGATGAAATTGCAATTCCTTGAGCGTCCTCTTGAATGGCAGCGTTGACGACTTCTTCAACGGAACGATTATGCCCTAAATGAATCACTTCTGCCCCACTCGCCTGTAAAATACGGCGCATAATGTTAATTGATGCATCATGCCCGTCGAACAAGCTCGATGCGGTGACGAAACGGACAGGGTGCTTCACTTCATAAACGTCTTGTTGCATAATAAAAACCTCCCTACTTTAACCTTTAATAAACATTTTTCGTTTGTCGTGTTTGACGAATTAATAAATCAAATTGAATTTTCGTATATTCTTCGAGTTGAAACTCTTTTTGAATGAGCCACCGTCTAAACGCCCACATTTGCCCTTGAATGACGACATTGTTTGAAATGATTTTTAATTCTTTTTCATTTAAATGCGGGTAGTTATTTTGGATGACCTTTTCAATAATTCGAACCATCGCTTTTTCTTTTTCGAAAACATAATCTTTCGCTTCCTTTGATAATACCTTTAGCTCCTGGTATAAAATGAGGAGCTCATCTTGCATATCATCCATCAATTCAAAATAGGACTTCATCACTTGAAAGACCGCTTCTTCAGACGTCGCACTCGGATCAATTAATGCTTCCATGCGGCTTTTCACTTCATCATAAATCGCATCACAGACGAGAAATAAAACATCTTCTTTTGTTCTAATATATTCATAAAGGGTGCCGATCGAAAATCCAGCTGCTTGAGCGATTTCCCGTGTCGTTGCTTTATGAAATCCTTTTTCTTTAAACAATTTGACGGCGCCTTTTTGAAGCTGAGCCCGTCGTTTTCGGATTAAGTTTTCATCTTTTACCGATGAGTTAATTTGTTTAACCATTTAAATCACCTTTATGTCTTTTCCATTCTGTCAACCACTTTTCAGCTAATGTGTACGGGTCTGTTGCTTTTTTCAATTCACCCTTTTTATCGGGATCATTTTCAATAAAATGAACGACATCCTTCCAAAGGGCTTCTTGAATAAGTTCGTACACTTCATATTGGAGCTGTCCTTGCTTTTTTTCTATTCCAACGTCATCCTCTTTTAAAAAGGACTCATGTCGACTAATCGCTTCGTACAGTTCGTCAAACCCTTTATTTTCTGTCACGCTCGTTTCAACGATTGGTGGTTTGAAATTTTGTTCAGTTATATGGATTAAATCTCTCAGTAAGTTTTTTAGCTTTTTAACACCGGGCAAATCTGCTTTATTAATAATAAATAAATCGGCAATTTCCATAATCCCAGCTTTAAACACTTGTAAAATATCCCCGCTATTCGGTGTTAAAACGACCGCGGTTGTATCAGCAACCTTCATAATATCGAGCTCTGATTGCCCGACACCGACCGTTTCGATAATAATGTAATCAAATCCGTACGCATCACACGCTCGAATCGCATCTTTTGTCGCGCGGGATAAACCACCTAAGCTGCCGCGGGTCGCCATACTGCGAATAAACACTTTATCATCGGAAAAATGCCGATACATTCTTACCCGGTCCCCGAGAAGCGCTCCACCACTGAAAGGACTTGTCGGATCAACTGCGATGACGGCAACTTCAAACCCTTTTTCTCTCAATGTGCCGACAAGCTTATCGACAAGAGAGCTTTTCCCCGCACCAGGAGAGCCTGTAATGCCGATGTAATGGGCATTCGTTTTATGCGCATTTAGTTTCCGCAAAAGGGAAAGCTTCTCAGGGTGATCGTTTTCGATTAATGAAATTGCACGCGCGAGGGCACGTTGATCTTTTTTCGTAATTGCTTCTACGAGTTGATCCATTTTTTTCAGTCCTTTCTATTTGAACTACTCTACCTAAAACGCTATCCACGTTTTTTAGGAAAGAATCTTCTATCGTCTAATGATAAAAATAATGAAAAACTTACTTCGTCACCATTCGACCGATGACGAGCCGTTGAATTTCTTGAGTTCCTTCGTAAATTTGTGTAATTTTCGCATCACGCATGTAACGTTCGACTGGGTAATCTTTCGTATACCCGTAACCGCCAAATACTTGTACGGCTTCTGTCGTCACTTTCATCGCGGTATCTCCTGCAAATAGTTTCGCCATCGCTGACTCTTTTTGATACGGTAATTGATTCGATTCGTTATAAGCCGCCTGATAAGTCAATAAACGAGCTGCTTCAACTTCTGTTGCCATATCAGCGAGTTTAAAGGAAATGCCTTGATTGTGAGCAATTGGTTTACCGAATTGTTCCCTCTCCTTCGCATAATCAACCGCTGCATCGAGGGCGCCTTGGGCAATACCGACAGCTTGTGCTGCAATTCCGTTACGCCCACCATCAAGGGTCGTCATCGCAATTTTAAATCCTTCCCCTTCTTCACCGAGTAAATTTTCTTTCGGTACGCGGCAATTTTCAAAAATAAGCTCTGTCGTAGGAGAGGAGCGAATGCCTAATTTTTTCTCTTTTTTACCGAATGAGAAGCCTTCTGTACCTTTTTCAATAATAAAAGCAGAAATCCCTTTATGACGGGCTTCTTGATCTGTTTTAGCAAAAACGACATAAATATCGGCGACTTCACCGTTTGTAATCCATACTTTGCTTCCGTTTAAAACGTAATGATCTCCGTCGAGTTTTGCCGTCGTTTTCATTGAAGCGACATCACTTCCCGCCCCTGGCTCCGATAACGCGTAGGCACCTAAAGCTTCACCGGTTGCTAAACGTCGTAAAAAGTTTTGCTTCTGTTCTTCGGTACCGTATGTGAAAATTGGCCAGCTCGCTAATGAAATATGAGCGGATAGCGTGACCCCTGTTGATGCACAGACACGGGATAATTCTTCGACAGCGATGACGTAACTGACAAAATCAGCTCCAATTCCGCCATATTCTTCTGGCCACGGAATACCAGTTAAACCGAGGGCTGCCATTTGGTCGAAAATGTCGCGATCAAAGCGCTCCTCCTCATCCCGTTCAGCCGCTGTTGGTTCGACTTCCTTTTCCGCAAAATCCCGGACCATCTTTTTTAACATTTGTTGTTCTTCGGTTAGTTGAAAGTTCATTTTCCTTACCTCCTATTTCAATAGTTCCCGACTAATAACGATATTTTGAATTTCTGTTGTACCTTCATAAATTTGTGTAATTTTTGCATCGCGCATGTATCGTTCCACTGGATAATCTTTCGTATAACCGTATCCACCGAATACTTGCACGGCTTCAATCGATGTTTCAACAGCGGTTTGGGATGCGAATTTTTTAGCCATTGACGCTTCTTTCGGTTGATTTTCCCCGTTTTCATACGATGTCGCTGCATTATAAACTAATAGTCTAGCAGCTTCCACGCTCGTTGCCATATTTGCTAGTTTAAAAGAAATACCTTGCTGGTGGGCGATCGGCTTTCCGAACTGCTCCCTTTCCTTCGCGTAGGCTGTTGCCGCTTCTAAAGAGGCTTCAGCAATGCCGAGCGCTTGAGCGGCGATTCCGATTCGACCGATATTTAAATTCGCGAGCGCAATTTTATAGCCTTCCCCTTCTTCACCGAGCAGTTGAGATTTTGGAACACGGCATTGATCGAATGTTAACGAAACGGTACTTGAGCCGTGGAGCCCCATTTTTTTCTCAGCCTTTCCGATTTCAAAGCCGGGTGTATCTTTTTCCACGATAAATGCGGAGATTCCTTTACTACCACTATTAGGGTCTGTTACAGCAAACGTAATATACGTATCAGCATAGCCACCGTTTGTAATAAATATTTTTGACCCGTTTAAAATGTAGTCATCCCCATCTTTAACCGCGCGAGTTTTTAAGTTCGCCGCATCACTTCCAGCACCAGGTTCAGTTAAAGCGAACGCCCCTAAATATTCTCCTGTTGCTAGTTTTGGAATGTAAAAGTTTTTTTGCTTTTCCGTTCCGAATTTTAATATCGGAAACGTTCCAACCGACGTATGCACGGATAAAATAACACCGAGGGTTGCGCTCACCTTCGATAATTCGTGAATCGCAATAATATAGGAAACGTAATCCATTCCCGCTCCGTTATATTTTTCAGAAACAGGTATTCCGAGTAAACCGAGTTCGCCCATTCTATTGACGATTTCTTCAGGGAAACGGTCCTCTAATTCCATCCGCTCCACTTCTTTTGCAACTTCATTTCGGGCAAAATCCCGGACCATTTTGCGCATCATTTCTTGTTCTTCCGTTAGATGTAAGTGCATTTGAACGCACCTCCTTTTAAGATGTCAAACTACTCGTAGATGTAAAAGCCGCGACCAGATTTTTTACCTAACCAGCCTGCCGAGACGTATTTACGTAATAGCGGACACGGGCGGTATTTACTATCTCCAAATCCTTCATATAACACTTCCATAATGTATAAACACGTATCTAAACCGATAAAATCAGCTAGTTGCAACGGCCCCATCGGATGATTCATACCGAGCTTCATCACTTCATCAACCGCCTCGGGAGTTGCAACCCCTTCATACACCGTATAAATCGCTTCATTAATCATCGGCATTAATACCCGGTTCGATACAAATCCTGGATAATCATTCACTTCAACAGGTACTTTGTTTAATTTTTTCGCCGTTTCTTCAATCACTTTATATGTGTCATCTGATGTTTGAATCGCTCGAATAATTTCTACAAGCTTCATGACAGGTACGGGATTCATAAAGTGCATACCGATCACTTTTTCTGGGCGATTCGTCACCGCAGCGATGTCTGTAATCGGAAGGGACGACGTGTTTGATGCTAAAATCGCTGTTTCCTTCGTCACTTCATCAAGTTCTTTAAACACTTTTTCTTTCACGTCCATATTTTCTACGACTGCTTCAACGACAAGGTCACAATCGGCTGCGCTTTGTAAAGACGTAGACGTAGAAAGATGGCTTAACGTCGCTTCCTTTTCCGCTTCCGTCATGCGGTTTTTTTCAACGTTACGAGCGAGTCGCTTTTCAATGCCAGCCATGCCTCGATTTAACGCCTCGTCAGATATATCATTTAAAATCGTTTCAAAGTTCGCTTCAGCAAACACTTGGGCAATTCCAGCACCCATTTGCCCAGCACCGATGACCATTACTTTTTTTATTGTCATTTGAAAAACCCCCTATTTCACTTCGATTAAGACGGCATCCCCTTGTCCACCGCCGGAACAAATCGACGCAATACCTAAACCGCCTCCGCGACGTTTAAGTTCATAAGCTAACGTTAAAATAATCCGGGTACCGCTTGCGCCAATCGGATGACCGAGGGCAACCGCACCACCGTTCACATTCACTTTATCCGGATCGAGTCCAGCAATTTTTCCGCTTGCTAAAGAAACCGCAGCGAAAGCTTCATTCACTTCAAATAAATCGATATCATCTAATGTATAGCCTGTTTTTTCTAGCAATCTATTAATAACGAGTCCTGGTGTTTCTGGAAAACGATCCGCTTCAATAGCAACCTCTTCATGAGCAATGATCGTTGCGAGCGGCTCTTTGCCAAGCTCTTTTGCCTTATCTTCTGACATTAAAACGACTGCCGCTGCTCCGTCATTAATTCCTGGTGCATTTCCAGCTGTAATCGTTCCATCTTTATCAAAAGCAGGTCTTAATTTAGCTAATTTATCTAGAGAAGTTCCTCGTCTTGGCGCTTCATCTGTATCCACGATGATTGGATCACCTTTTCGTTGAGGCACTTCTACGGGAACAATTTCTTCTGCAAAAATTCCCTCGTCGATGGCATTTAATGCACGTTCATGACTTCTAACGGCCCAATTATCTTGATCTTCTCTAGAAAGCTCAAACTTTTCGGCTGTCCGATTGCCGTACGTTCCCATATGGACATTTTCAAAGGAGCAAGTGAGCCCATCATAAACCATCATGTCGACCACTTTTTGATCACCCATACGCATTCCCCACCGTGCATTCGGTAAAATATATGGCGCATTGCTCATACTTTCCATACCGCCTGCAACGATAATATCTTCCTCACCAAGGCGAATCATCATATCTCCTAACGTGACACTTCGCATGCCTGATGCACAAACTTTATTTACCGTCTCCGTTTTTGTCTCCCACGGAAGTCCAGCATGACGTAACGCTTGACGAGATGGAAGCTGTCCTTGACCTCCTTGCAAAACGGTTCCCATAATTACTTCTTGAACGTCTTCAGCCTTTACGCCTGCACGATTTAAAGCTTCTTTTATTGCGATACCACCTAATTGTGATGCTGTTAATGGCGCAAGTCCACCACCAAATTTTCCAAAAGGTGTTCTTGCCCCTGAAACGATGACCGTTTTCGTCATTTCAAAATTCCTCCCTTTTTAAATGTAAACGTTAACATAATTATATCATTAAAATCGACTGAACGCTCGCTCAGTTTTATCCAAAGTTCCTCAATCATAAATAAATATATTAGATCACTCCTATAACTTATCGAATCATGAAAAAGCATTCGTTTAATAAACTGTTAATAAGGTTGTTCTCATATGAGGGGAATGTTGCTGTTTCAATTTACCTCGCCATCGCATTAGGGGGAAGTGATGATGATTAGAAGAAATAAAAAGATGTTACTTGGTATAGGTTGCCTCGTCATCATCATTGGTGGCGGCTATTTATTGTATCAATTTTTATTTCAAGAGCATCAAGCAAAGGCGGCGATTGAAGCTTTTTACGAGTATGAACAGCAAGGACGATTAGCTGACTCGTGGGAAATGTTTCATCCGTATATGAAGGAAAAGTTCGATAAAGTAGATTATATTCAAGACCGGGTGCACGTCTTTTTTCATCATTTCGGAGTCGAAACGTTTAATTTTTCAGTCGGATCGGTTTCTCGAAATAAGGATTGGATTTTTGAAGAAAATGCTGAGCCCCTCGATGTCTTTCACGCAACTGTGACGATGACTTTTAGAGGAAAATACGGTCATTTTGAAATTAAGCAGCCTGTATTTACGACAAAAATTGACGGGGATTGGACAATTCTTTGGGATTATAAAAAATAGTCATGTGGCTTTCATTCAATTGTTTTGACTGCTTCTTTTTCAAAATTTGTACTCGCCCACTTTCCTTCTTTTTCAAACAAATCATAGACTATCTCCTTTTCTAGTGGCGGCTCATCCAACCAATTGAGTAATGTTTCAACGACAGCTGTTTTCATCGGAAAGTAATGAAGAAAGACGTCAGCTTGTTCATGCAGCTTCGTTGTCCAAATTTGGGCTCGAATCATGACCATTGAGTAAAAAGTACGTATAAGTTTTCGAGAAATTTTTTCAGTTAATGTTGGCAAATCTTCCACGTTAGCGGTTTTTAATTGAGGTAACATTTTTTTATAAAAGTTAGATATATCGCCATTGAAGCTAAGCGGAATGTCAGCGGTTAATGGATACGGGCCAAAGCTTTCACCTAAATCTTCACCGTAAAGGCAGACGGAAAGCGCTTGTATAAAGGCATTATCATAATATTTACTCGGCATCATGACCGCTTCAATATGATCAGAGGCAATACCGACTTCACGAAGAAGATGGCGATACTTTTTCGTTAGCTCTAATTGAAGTTGCTTTAATTCCGTTAGCCGATTTTGATTTAATGGTTTATTGAAAATAGCGATGAGGTCTAAATCAGATTTAACAGGGGTAGCGTCCCCCCTAGCAACACTACCGTATAAATAAACGCTATGCAGCTCCGTTTCAAAGGATTGTTTTAACCGTTCGACTGTATCTTCAATGCTAGGCTTGTAAATTGAATCAACTTTATCTAGGCTTACATCACTTTTAATAAACCCCTGCTCATCTAACCCGTAGCCCCGTTTTAAATGTTTCATAAGCTTTCCCCATTTTTCTTTGTGAAAAATTTTTTTAAAAATGAATCGTAATTCCTGCTGGGTCTTCAACGATATAACGACCCGCTTGCTCTTCAACTTGAATATTAGCTTGAATTAGCTTATCTTTCACGACTTGGCGATCGTCTTCGGTCATTTTTATCGAATACCAATTCAATCCAACTTCATCGGCTTCTTTCTTGGCACCGTTCATACTATTCCAGACGTTTAAGCCGATATGGTGATGATAGTTATTGTCGGAAATAAATAAAGCATGGGCTCCGTAATTTAAAACGACATTAAAATCGAAATAATTGACATAAAATTTTTGAATTTGTTCTAAGTTGTGTACTTGTAAATGAACGTGACCGATGACCGTTTCTTTCGGTGCGCCTAACCAACCGTCATCTGATTTATCTTGAACTAAATGATCCGCCTGTAAAGCTTCGGTAATCATATGAACACGGTCATTTTGCCATTCCCATTCCTCTTCAGGCCGGTCACTATATATTTCAATCCCATTTCCGTCTGGATCAGCTAAATAAATCGCCTCTGAAACGCCATGATCAGATGCGCCTTGAAGAGGAATCCGATTTTCAATGGCAAAGAGTAAAAAATCCGCAAGATCACTTCGGCTTGGTAATAAATAAGCAGCATGATAAAGCCCTGTCTTTCTAGCATTTAACTGGCGGACGTTTTCAGGCTGGATGAGATTTAAAATCGGGGTTTCTCCATCGACGGTCATTGTCGCTTGATTCGCCTTCTTATTTAATATGCTAAATCCTAACACGTGCTCATAAAAGGATAATGAACGCTCTAAATCTGACACGTTTAAAGAAAGCTCATTAACATGTTTCGTCGGTAATTTATGAAAAGACATATCATCCCTACTCTCTATATAATTCATTTTATTTTTTATTTGATTATAACTTACTATAACCTAAAAAAGAGGAAGAAAAACATATTCGTTTTCTCCCTCTTTAATGATTAATTATGCGGTTTCTTTTACTTCTGTTTCTTCACCAAAAAT
>CALKAL010000011.1 GCA_937983065.1 uncultured Bacillaceae bacterium
AAAAGTGCAGCATCTCTCCCATTCAGAAGAAGCCTACCGAGAGAGGTGCTGCACAATTTCTTATTTTATAAAATTACGCCCACCACATATCGCCAATAGATTCTTTAACGATAACTGGCTTTAATGTTTCAACCGCTTTCGTAAATCCCTCATCAACTGACATGAGCCCATCTTCATGCTCGATACTGACGACATAATCATAACCGTATAGGCGGAGTGTGCTAATCATATCAGCCCATTCCTTTTGGTCGTGACCGAATCCGACTGTCCGGAAATACCAGGCCCGGTTTTGCATATCGGCATAGGAGGTCATGTCCGTTAATCCGTTTCGATTGATATTGTTTTGATCAAAAATCGCATCTTTAGCATGGAAGTGATGGATTGCATTTTCCCGTCCTAAAATTTTTATTGCTTCTACTGGATCAATCCCTTGCCACCACAAATGGCTAGGGTCTAAGTTAGCACCAATTGTCTCGCCGCACGCTTCTCTAAGTCTTAATAAAGTCCCAGGTGTATGTACGGAGAAACCGGCGTGAAGTTCCAAACCAATTTTAACACCGTGCTTTTCCGCGAAATCCGCTTTTTCCTTCCAATATGGAATTACTTTTTCCTCCCATTGCCATTTAAGAATTTCTTGGTACTCATTTGGCCATGGTGATACAGGCCAATTCGGATATTTCGCCTCTTCATGATCCCCAGGGCAACCTGAGAATGTATTGACGACAGGAACTCCTAATTCACTCGCAAGTTGAACGGTTTTAACGAAAATTTCATCAGCTTCCTCTGCAATTTCTTTTTGGGGATGAAGCGGGTTTCCGTGACAGCTTAATGCGCTAATGATGATTCCCCGCTTTGAAAATTCCTCTAAAAACTTTTTCTGTTCTTCCTTTTTCCCTAATAAATCATCGACTTTACAGTGAGCATTTCCCGGATGTCCTCCAGTTCCTAGCTCAACCGCCTCAATTCCTTTCGCTTGAACGTAATCGAGCATGTCCTCTAGTCCCATCTCTGAAAACAAGACGGTAAAAACACCTAATTTCATTGAAAAATCCCTCCTATAATTCATCTTATGAAATCCATTACATAAAATTATAACAAATTATTGACAAACAATTCAAAAGAATATAGAATTATTTTTGAAAACGTTTACATTTAAACGATGCAAAATAATTGAAAGTAGGAATCATCATGGCAAACATTCAAGAAGTCGCTCGTAAAGCAGGTGTTTCAAGTGCAACGGTTTCCCGGGTTTTAAATAACACCGCACCTGTATCATTGACGACACGCTTAAAAGTGGAAAAAGCAATTAAAGAATTAAATTATGAACCGAGCATGCTTGGGCGAAATTTAAGAAATTCAGAAAGTCGACTTTTATTAGTGCTCATCCCAACTTTTTCAAATCCTTACTATATAGAAATTATAAATGGAATTGAAGACTATTCTTTAAGTAATAACTACAACATTCTTCTTTGTGAAACAGACTCAAATCCAGAGCGGGAAAATATTTTTTTCAATATGGTAAAAAACAAGCTCGCCGACGGAATCATTTCAATGGATCCAACCGTTAATATGAAAAAATTATATGAATTAGCCGAACGTCATTCAATCGTTTTATTAAGCGAATACGATGAAGGCGGGTCGATCCCATATGTAACCATCGATCACGAACAGGCAGCTTACAAAGCAGTCAACCATTTAATTAAACTAGGCCATAATAAAATAGGTTTTATTAATTCGGATGAGAAATTTTTATACGCCCGAAAAAGACGAGAAGGTTATGAGCGCGCATTAAAAGAATCAAACATTCCTGTCGATAACGAATGGATTTACCATACGGAAGGCGTCGATTTTCAAGATGGCGCTCAGGCGATGCGCTACTTTTTCAAAATAAAAAATACACCGACTGCGGTATTTGCGGTATCGGATACACTAGCAATCGGTGCTTTAAAGGAAATTAACAATAAACAATTAAAAGTACCTGAGGATATAGCGGTTATAGGGTTTGATAATATAAGCTTTTCAAATATGACGAATCCAACATTGTCGACAGTTGCGCAGCCGATGTATGAGATGGGAAAAAAAGCCGCGAGTATGTTAATCAATCGTATTAAAGGAAATGACGTTGAAAGTGTTCTTATGGATTATGAGTTAATTATAAGAGAGTCGACGATGAGATGATGAATAGAAAAGGGGGTGTTTGAGGAAATGAAAATAAATGTCGGCATTATCGGGTGTGGCTCGATTGCAAAACATCGTCACGCACCAGAATATCGAGCCAATCCTCTTGTTGATGAAATTATTTTTTACGACCGAAATCGTCACCGGGCTGAAGCGTTAGCTAGACTATTTAACGGTCGCGTCGCTAATACGATTGACGACTTGTATAACGATTCAACGATTACTGCAATTAGTGATTGTTCATCAAATGAATACCATCATATCCATTCGACAGAGGCTCTTTTAGCTGGAAAGCATGTGCTCTGTGAAAAACCGTTAGCGATTAGTGTCACTCATGCTGAAGACATTATAAATGCTGCGAAAAAGTCGGGTAAAAAATTGATGGTCGGTCATAATCAACGTTTTACAAAAGTGCATCAAAAAGTTAAACAAATGATTGAACAAAAAGAGTTAGGTGAGGTTTTAACATTTAAGACGACATTCGGACATCAAGGGCCAGAAAGTTGGGGCGTTACGAAATCTAATGCAACTTGGTTTTTTAAAAAAGACCGTTCCCATTTTGGTGTAGCCGGGGATTTAGGGATTCACAAAATCGATCTCATCCATTATTTATTAGATGATGAAATAACCGACGTTCATGCATTTCACGGTGCGCTCGATAAAGTGGATGAAAAAGGGAATCCAATTGAAGTTTGTGATAATGTTGTCTGTGCTTTAAAAACGAAAAAAGGGCGATTAGGAACGGCGTCGTTTTCTTGGACGTATTATGGAGCCGAAGATAATTCTACAACGATTTATTGCCAAAAAGGGATTATAAAAATTTATCATCACAATCAAGAGCAGCTCATCGTTGAGTTAAAAGATGGTGGGACGATCAAATATGATTTAGAACCGATTCAAACGAATGATAACCAGACGAATACAGGTGTGATTGATGCCTTTGTCGATGCAATCATCAACGACAAACAAGTACCGGTATCCGGTGAAGACGCTTTAAGCTCACTCAAAGTAATTGAAAAAATGTTAAAGTGAATCGTAATTAAAGAAGTAAGCTCATATCGTTAAATAGTAGGAATATTTATTTTTTTCACTTAAATTGTAACGGATTACATTTTCAATCCTATTTCAAAAAATAAAGGAGGTGCTACAACATGTTGCATCAATTAGCGTTAAATTCTAACACGTATCATGGCTATTCATTTGAAGAAGCGATTAAGGGGGCAAGTGAGGCAGGGTTTAAGCAAATTGAAATTAGTGCAGTTAAAGATCATACATCGCACATTTCACCAGATATGACTAAAAATCAGTTAGAGCAATTTAAACAGATGTTGAAAGAACACGACTTAACGTGTGTTGGTATTAGTGGCCATAGTAATGTGATGAAAAAAGAAGGGATTGATCAACTTCTTAAAAATATTGATTTAACTAATTTTTTTGATTGCCGCTATATTGTTACCGCAACAGGAGATTCCCACGATGATTCAGATGTTATCGATGATATAAACATCCTCGTTGAAAACTTACAGCCCGTCCTTGAAAAATGTGAAAAGCATAATAAAAGGCTCGTCATCGAAACCCACGGGAACAATTTTGCCACTGGGGAGGCGGTTAAAAAGTTAGCCCAACAATGCGGTGATCGATTAAAAGTGAACTATGACACGGGAAATATTATTTTTTATGGTGACATTGAACCTTACGATGATCTAGAAGCATCACTCGATTATGTTGAATTTATTCATTTAAAAGATAAGCGAGGAGCGAATAATGAATGGGACTTCCCCGCAATCGGTGATGGCGATATAGATTTCCCACGACTGTTTCAAATTTTAAAAAGTGGTCATTACAAAGGGCCAATTAGTGTTGAAATCGAGTTTACTAAAGAAGGCCCAGCTAATTTAGATGAAGTGAACACAGCCGTTAAACGATCCTATCGTTATCTTTCAAATCTATTAAAGGATAGTGAAAGGAGCTCATTATGATCAATGTCGGATTAGTCGGTTTAGGCTTTATCGGAAAAGCTCATTTTCAAGCTTATCAATCGATGGGAAATGTGACGTTAAAAACAATTTGTACGAGAAATCCTGTTGAAGACGAAACGATTTTATCTAAATTCAATGGAAAATTTGTAAATGATTTTAATGAGCTTTTACGAGACGACGAGATTGATATAATCGATATTTGTTTACCTACTTATCTCCATGAGGAACATATTATTCAAGCGGCTCAAGCAGGAAAGCATATTATTTGTGAAAAACCGCTCACGTTAAATGAACAATCCTTTAACCGAATTATTGAGGCAGTTGATCGTCATGATGTTAGATTGTTTGTCGGTCATGTTTTAAGATTTTGGCCAGAGTATGAGCTGATTAAACAATATAGTGAAACAGAGAAACTAAACGGCATCGAAATTGTTCATGCGACCCGTTTAAGTCAAGCGCCTGCGTGGAGTGATTGGTTTAAAGATCCAGAAAAAAGCGGGGGTGCTTTATATGATCTTCACATCCACGATATCGATTTTCTATACAGTGTTTTAGGGGATGTTGATCAAGTTTTTGCAACAGGGACAAAAAATGACCAAGGTGCTTGGGATCATATTATGACGACACTAATATTTAAAAATGGCACCAAAGCCTTTGTAGAAGCGAGTCATAAAATGCCAGAGCATTATCCGTTTACGATGACATTAAGAGTGCAAGCAAAAAAAAATCATTTAGACTTTGCGATTAAAGCTGGAGAAAACATTGACGGCTTGGAGGAAGGGTCCCGACAATTCATCTATTATTCTAAGGACGAACCAGAAACAGTAGTCGTTGAAGATGCCGATCCTTTTAAAAAAGAACTAGCCTATTTTTGCGAATGTGTTCTTAACAATACGGAAAATAAAAAAATTCCGTTAGAAGATGTCCGTTATGTTTTACGTTTAATGCATGCGATTGAAACATCTTTAGAAAATGAAAAAATAGTCACAGTATAGTACATACAACGAGAAATGCGAATCTATTAACTTATAATGTGTTCTCACATTATTAGTATAAAATTCTTATCTACGACTTTGTAGATGGGGGGGAAGGTCGATTTTAGTCGGCCAATCAATTAAATCTTTTAGGAGGGTAAAGATGAGAAAGTCTATTTATTTGTTCGTACTTCTAGTAATTACATCGATGATATTACTAGCGGCTTGTGGAGAGAATGATGACTCGGAAGGTGGTAGTGACGGCGATAAATTTAAAATTGGAATATTAGCACCTGAAGTGACCCACGGTTGGGTAGCTGCGGTTGCCTACCATGCTGAAGAGAGAGTTAAAGAACTATCCGATGAAGTCGACTATCAAATCCAAACGAGTAGTGATGCAAGTGAAATGACCGCTCAATTAGATGACTTAATGACTTGGGGTGCTGATGCCATTGTTGCTTTTCCACAATGGGAAGGGATGGAAGTGCCGATTGAACGTGCATTAGATGAAGGCGTTACTGTTGTAAACTTCGATATCGTCATCGATGTTGATGGCGTGTATCGCGTCGCTGGTGATAATGAAGATATGGGAGTTCAAGGGGCGCATTACATCGTTGATAAAATTGGAACTGAAGGGCATGTTGTCGTCTTAGAAGTTCCATCATCAGGCTCAGTATCGGAACTAAGAACGAAAGGATTTTTCGATACGATTGAGGAGATTGCACCTAATTTAGAAATAAGTACGTATGCAACAGAGTTTACAAGAGAAGCTGGATTAACGGATTTTGCCGATATTTTAACAGCTAACGATCATATCGATGCGGTTTACTCCCTTGATGATGAAACATCTGTCGGAGTCCTCCAAGCGATTAGCGAAGCAGGACGTACAGACATTCAAGTCGTCACTGGTGGAGGCGGTATGCAAGAGTATTTTGAAATGATGCCAGAAAATGAAGATATTTGGATTCAGTCAGCTTTATACAGTCCTGCCATGGTTAAAGACGCTGTTGACGTAGCTATTCAAGTATTACGTGGTGAAGATGTAGAAGATGATGTCATTATCCCAACAACCGTTGTTGACCGGGACAATTATGAAGAGTTTATTGATGAAAATTCACCGTACTAAGTTTTTCCCCTAAAAAATCATGTGAGAGGTTATAGCTAAACTATAGCCTCTCATGGATCAATGATTTGGATGTGATGCGATGATTATTGAGCTGAAAAATATTAATAAATCTTTTGATAAAAATGTCGTTTTAAAGGATGTCTCTTTAACGATTAAAGGTGGAGAAATTTACGCGTTATTAGGTGAAAATGGCGCAGGAAAATCGACATTAATGAACATACTTGGCGGTGTGCATCAGAAGGATCGTGGGCAAATTTTAATCGACGGTAAAGAAGTCAATTTTCGAACCCCTGCTCAGTCACAAGAAGCGGGCATTGCCTTTATTCACCAAGAGCTCAATTTAATTAATGACTTACCAGTTTACGAAAATATGTTTATCGGTCGTGAAATAAAAACGAAGTATAAAACGTTAGACCACGAAAAAATGATTGAAGAAACCGAAGCGATGTTTAAGAAAATAAATATTAATTTAGACCCGAAAAAGATGGTTCGTGATTTAGACGCTTCATATAAACAAATTGTTGAAATATGCCGTGCGATGATGACAGAAGCATCAATCATCATTATGGATGAACCGACTACATCATTAACGGACTCAGAAATAGAGCGTGTCTTTGAGATGATGACAACGTTAAAAAATCAAGGGGTAGGGTTAATCTTCATTTCACATAAATTAAAAGAGGTCATGCATATTTGTGATAGATATGCGGTGTTAAGAGATGGAAAACTAGTATCTGAAGGCAACGTAAAGGATGTCACAACAAAGGATTTAGCCCGCTATATGGTTGGCTATGACGTACGAACAGATCATTTATCGAAAAAAAGGGATTTAGGTGATAACGTATTACGGGTCGAAAACCTTACATATGAACATATTTTTAAAAATATTAATTTTTCCATTAAAAAAGGGGAAGTCGTCGGATTTACAGGTCTTCTTGGAGATGGTCGTAGTGAATTATTTCAAACGATATTCGGTGCGGATGACCTAACATCGGGGCATATTTATTTAGATGGTGAAAAGGTTCAACTTAAAAATACGTATGACGCCATTGATAAAGGGTTGGCTTATTTACCGCGAAATCGTAAAGAAAATGCGATTATCCACGATATGAATATTTTGGAAAATTCATCGATTGCAACGTGGCCGAAATATGCAAAATATGGCGTGATTAATTATCCAGCGCATCAGAAAAGGTTTGATCACCTTCGTAAGCAATTGCGAATTAAAATGGGGAGGGCTTCAGATAGTATTTTAAGTCTCTCAGGTGGAAACCAGCAAAAAGTCATCTTAGCGAAATGGTTATCGACCGATCCGAAAATATTAATTTTAGACAATCCGACTCAAGGGGTTGACGTTGGTGCAAAAGAGGACATTTATGACATTATTTCTGAATTAGCAGACAGAAACATTGCCGTTATCGTTTTATCAAGTGAAGCCCAAGAAATTATCCGTCTTTGCGACCGGGCATTTGTCATGTATCAAGGGGTTATTCAAGGGACAGTGAGTGGTGAGGCGATGACTGAGCATAACATTATGAGTTTAGCGACTGGAGGAGAACTCACTTAGAAGAGGGGGGAACCGAAGTATGAGTGAAAATGTAAACAAAAAGAGAAGCTTTATGGGATGGTTCAAATATAAATGGAATTATGATCCTTTATTTAGTATTTTAATAGCACTTATCATTATGATTATTTTACAAACATTCGTCTTAGGATTTGATTACGATTCATTCGGTAGCTGGTGGCAAGCATGGTCAACTAACTGGATGAATTTACTTCGGAATAATGCGGGCGTTGCAATCATTGCCCTTGGGATGACCTTTGTCATTATGACGGGCGGTATTGATCTATCCGTCGGTGCCACTTTAGTTGCGACAGGTGCCTTTGCAATGATGCTAATCGATGTTGGTGAACGAGGACTCCTCGGCATGATTGGTATAACGGGAGTCACCGCTATTATTCTCACGATTATTTTAACAGTTATTTTCGGCTATTTCCTCGGAATGCTTAACGGGATTGTCATTACAAAAGGGATGGTTCCCCCATTCATAGCGACTTTAGGGGCAATGATGGTTTTCAGAAGTGTCACCCAACATGTTATGCAAGGGTATAATCCAAGGGTGCCGACAGAGTTTTTAGAAATTGCGAGTTTTAAAATAGGAAACTTGATGATCATGCCTATTTTTTATTGGGCAATTATAGCGGCTATCATGTATTTCATATCAAAACGAACGACATTCGGAAGACAAATTATTGCAGTAGGCTCCAACGAAAGGGCCGCCAAATTATCTGGTATTAATGTGAATAAAGTGAAGCTACGCGTTTACTCGTTAATGGGACTTCTCGTTGCCATCGCAGCAATTATTCAAGTATCCCGCATCGGTTCAATGGATTATGCAGGGGCTGGAAGAGGTCTTGAAATGGATGCGATTGCTGCAGCCGTTGTCGGTGGAACGAGTATGATGGGTGGCCGCGGCTTTATTCTCGGAACGGTATACGGAATGCTCATCATTTCGATTTTAAATAACTTACTCAACTTATTTGGCGTACCACCGTTACTACGGGACGCCTTTAAAGGGCTCATCGTCATTGCCGCCGTACTACTTCAAAGGAAAAAAGACGCTTAATCAAGTTGCGCGACTGCTATTCGATCATAAATTGCTGAAATTGATCATATTAAGGGAAATTTGATCATATCCCGTAAAACTTGATCATATAATCAAAAATTTGATCATATCTCGCAAAAATTTGATCATAAAAAATTCTCGCCAACCCCAGCACAACTTCACAAAAGGAAAAACAGTGTGACATGGTTCATCCGATCCGATCACACTGTTTTTTGATTCAGTCTTTATACCGTTTAATTAACTTACAAAATTCATCGACAACGTTTTGTAAAAATTGAATCGTATCCTCGCGCGTTATTTTCCCGTTTTCGTCAAGTAATTCGTGGACATTTGCTAAATAAGCCTCAGGTTGTTGTAAGACAGGCATGTTACAAAATACCATTGGCTGTCTTAAATGATGGTTCGCACCAAAACCACTTAAATTACTTGGTGATTGACTAATAATTGCTGCTGGCATCCCATCCCATAAATTTGCTCCATAAGGACGAGAGCCAACGTCTAATGCGTTTTTCAATAGAGCAGGGTACGAGCGGTTATATTCAGGTGTTACAAATAGGACCGCATCCATTTCCTTTATCTTTTCACGAAACCGAGTATACGATTCAGGAACAGTTCCCCCCTCATTATCGAAATCTTCATTGTAAAAAGGTAAATCGTCAATTTTTACAATTTCAGTTTCATATCCATCCTTAAACAGAGTTTGGACATTTTTCGCTATTTGTCCACTGAATGAATTCTTTCTTAAACTACCTACTAAAATTGCTACCTTCGTCACTAGGCATCACCTTTCTAATTATGTTTATTCTCTTTTATAGATGCCCTTATAGACTCGATTCCATGCGTAAAATTTACG
>CALKAL010000012.1 GCA_937983065.1 uncultured Bacillaceae bacterium
AACACATTTTTCGGATTACTTTACGGAACCGCTTTTTTACTGGAGCACCTTTATTTAAATTTTTAAAGATGTATATTTTTTCTCATTAATAAAAAATTTAGGGAGGGTATGCAAGATGAAAATGAACCTCGAGCAAACACTCTTTGAAACGTTAAATATTGAAATCGTTAAAGGGGAAAAAGATGAAGTCATATTAACGATGCCAGTCAATGCAACGGTGCACCAACCTATGGGCTATTTACATGGTGGAGCATCCGTTGCATTAGCAGAATCAGCCGCAAGCTTAGGTGCTTTTCTAAATATAGATCCGAACACACATCAAGTTTTCGGTATTGAAATTAATGCTAACCATATAAAAAGTAAGCGAGATGGGATCGTTAAAGCGATTGCTAAACCGAAACATATCGGTCAAACGACAATGGTTTGGGAGATTGAGATCGTTGATGAAGAAGGACGTTTAATTTCAATTTCACGTTGCACAATTGGAGTCGTTAAACGAAAATAGGTCATCCTAATTAACAGCATAACGATTTTGTTTAAAGGCAAGCTATTAGTGAAACAAATTCGTTAATGAATTAATAGCTGGGGTGAAATTATGAATAGTGATGAGCTACGTGAACTGAAAAATCAATTACTTGAAGACAAGAAGCGTGTGGAGCAATTACTCGAATCTTATGAGGCCGATGAACCGTTTTTAGCGTCTCAAGAAATTAATACGTACGACCAGCAGCATCACGGTGATTTTGGAACAGAATTAGATGAGCGGCAAAAAGATATCGCGCTTCACGAACATACGGAGGAAGAATATCGGGAAATTGAACGTGCGTTAAGAAAAATGGATGAAGGAACATACGGCATTTGTGAACGAACTGGGAAGCCAATTCCGATTGAACGATTAAGAGCGATGCCAACAGCAAGATATATTATCGATGAAGAAACAAAATAACTATGAAAGTCCACGAAAAAACGAAGCTATCCTTTAAGGAAGCAAGCTCGTTAGCTCGTGGACTTTTTTTCATAAATTAACGCGGCGTTGGATAAAATAATCTCGTCGAAAGAGGTGGCACGATGTATCGACTTTGGAGAGAATATGTTCAACTGCCTTTAACTTTACGTTTATTTTTAATCGTTATTATATTTATGTTTCTATTCGGCTTTATTATTTATTTAGTCGAGCCTGAGCAATTTCAAACGGTATTTGACGGAATGTGGTGGGCATTTATTACTGGCTCTACGGTCGGCTACGGTGATTTAGTCCCAGAAACATATTGGGGAAAAGTCATTGCCCTTGTTTTAATTTTAATTGGTGGAGGGACGTTCGCTTTTCTTATTGCGACAATTGCAAGCGGAACGGTCAAAATGAAATCAGAATATAACGAAGGAAAGATGACATTTAACGATAAAGATCATTTTATCGTTGTCGGTTGGAATGAACGGACGAGAATGCTCATTGATATTTTTCAGAAGGAATTAAAGGGGAGTAAGAAAATTGTTTTAATTGATGAATCGTTGGAAAAGGATCCCGTCAATAATCATTTTGTACACTTCGTAAAAGGGGATCCAGCGACTGATCAAGCTTGGTTAAAAGCAAACGTTGAAGAAGCGGAAAAAATAATTATTTCATCGGATCAAACGTTAGTTGAAAAGGAAGCCGATCGACTCACAATTTTATTAACGATTACAGCGAGAGGATTGAATGAGAACGTTCCGATTGTCGTTGAGATTTTAACGAAGGAACAAGTCGTCAACGCCCAAAGAGCAGGCGCAACTGATGTTATTAGCTCAAATGAAACGACAGGTACATTATATTTCCACGAATTAATTGGCCAGCAGACGACTCAGACATTCGAATACATGAAATCATTACTATCACAACAACGCTTTAAACTTGTAACAAAAGAAGAATGGGTTGGCGAAACGATATTATCCATAACTTATAAGCTAAAGAAAGAAGGCTTTTTATTATTAGGGATTGTGAACAACTACGATATCGAAATCAATCCTCAACCGGAGCAAAGACTTAAAAAAGATGACGGATTAATTGTTACGACGGGTTTATTGTAAAAGCGCTTGCTCGACTTGTTTAATAATTTCCTTAGCTTGTTCGATGTAAATTTCATCGACATGGGCATCTTTTTCTTCAGGTGTTTGGAATTGGTTTAACATTCCAGCTCGCTGTGGTCCATCATGATCGATTCCTGATTCAAATCGGTGAGCTAACACAAGAGGTTTTCCTATCCTAACTTGTGCACCTGCTTCATCTAAATTACCGATCTCTGTCGATACAGGTATGCGTAAATAAACATACTTTTCATCATCACTTTCAAGCTTATAATCGAAAAAAGCATGATCGTATTCCCAGTTACCACCGATAACGAATTGCAATCGTTTTAAAATATTTTCCAAATCATCAAAAGCAAACAACTGATTTTCAATTCCAGAATTTATTTGGATCAAATTTCTGCACCTCTCTTTTTTAAATAGTCACCAGTAGTATTAACGCGCTTTAAAAAATAAATGTATGAAAAAGCATGTTTAAAGTGCCATTCATTGGTGTTTATGGGGCACGACGGTCGGACGAGAGGGCGCGACGGTCGGACGAGAGGGCGCGACGGTCGGACGAGAGGGCGCGACGGTCGGA
>CALKAL010000013.1 GCA_937983065.1 uncultured Bacillaceae bacterium
TTTATTCTCTTTTATAGATGCCCTTATAGACTCGATTCCATGCGTAAAATTTACGGGATAAATTATTCGAGGCTAGATCTTAAACAAAAAAATCCATCCCTTCACATAGAAGAAATGGATTTTTTATATGAGTCTTTTATTCGTTTTGATCTTTCTCACCTTTTTCAAAATAACCTTCTAAATCATCTTGCACACTCGTACTTGAAAGAGGGACCTTTGAATGATAGGCCGAGCGAATGATCATGTGACTTGAAACTGGAGCTGTAATCAGGACGAACAAAATTCCAAGGAGTAAACGAATACTAAATAATCCTTCAGCAATTAAAAAGTATAGAAACGTTCCGAATACGATTCCCATTACTCCGAGGGTGGTTGTTTTTGCAGCTGCATGGGCTCTAGTGTAAACATCTGGCAATCGAATCATCCCCATCGAACTAATGCCAGTAATTAAAGCGCCTAGAAAAATAAAAATAGCAGTAATGATTTCAACGCTTGCGTTCAATGACAACACCTCTTTCAATATGCCGTGCAAAGGCAATCGTTCCTACGAAAGCTAAGATTCCAATTAACAATATTAAATCAAAGAAAGCACTCGTTCTTAATAATATAGATAGAATCGCAATTCCAGCGATTAAATTCACACCTAAAGTATCTAACGCTAAAATACGATCAGACGGATAAGGACCTTTAACGATTCGATAAACATTAAATAAAATCGATATCGCAATTAAAACTAATGATAAAACCATAATAAAATCGAACATTATTTTCGTGTCACATCCTTAATAGCTTTTTCAAATACAGCTTGCGACTTAAAGACGGCATCTCTTAATTCAGGAATGTCCATCGCATGGATGTACAAATATTTATTATCAGGTGTTACTTCCATAACGACAGAACCTGGTGTTAGAGTAATTAACATCGAGAGTAAAGTAACTTCTACATCACTTTCTAAACTCGTTTCAAGTTTAAATATCCCAGGTGTAATTTTTATTTGAGGTCTTATCACTTCTCTAATGACAAGAATCCCTGAAAGAATCGTTTCTTTAATAAATATTAAAAACAACTTAATAATCGCATAAAGGGTATACAGATAAAAAGGTTTATTAAAAAACCGTCGCATTGAAAAAGTAATAATAACCCCTACTATATAGCCAGACGCTAAGGATAACGCCCCCCAGTCGTCTTGGAAAAACATCCATAATATCGCCACAAATATATTAATTAAAATTTGAATAGCCAGGAAAATCACCCCACTTATCTATAGCAATCCAACTTACGGAATCGGATTTCCATTAAATACTGCATCAATATATAAACTTGAATCTAGCAATGCTTTAGTAGCTATTTCAATATAACCCATAATTCCTTCTGCCCCAACTCCGAGCAAAATCGTTAATAATGTTAATAAAGCGATCGGGAACAACATTCCTTTCGTTGATCCTTTTTCTTCATTAACATCTAAAATCGTTTCGCCCCAAAAAGCGTTCATAAAAATTTTCATCATCGAGTATAAAATGAGCAAGCTCGTTATTAAGCCGACTGCCCCGATCCAAAATAAAGATTGGTCAAATGTCCCTTTAACGATGAAAATTTTTCCGATAAATCCACTCAAAGGCGGAATTCCCGCTAATGATAGTGCAGCGATGAAAAACATCCAACCAAGATATGGGTGTGTTCGAATTAAGCCGCTCATATGTTTTAAATGACTTGACCCCGTAATATAAATGATAGCTCCACCAATTAAGAAAATTAACGCTTTAATAACCATATCGTGCATTAAATAATGAATCGAGCCGAGAATTCCGTCATATGTAAACGATGCAAGCCCAGCTAGTATAAACCCGACACCAATCACGACGTTGTAAGTTAAAATTTTATGAATATCAGAATAGGCTATAGCACCAATTCCACCTAAAATCATCGTTAATGCGGCTAGAGCACCGATGAAAACATGGGTAACATCAGGCTGGTGATAGAATATTAACGTAAATAGGCGGAAAATCGCATAAATACCAACCTTCGTTAAAAGTGCTGCAAAAATAGCTGCAATCGCTGTTGGCGGGGCACTGTACGATCCTGGTAACCAGTAAAATAAGAATAGTCCCGCTTTAATCGCAAATACGAGTAATAGTAAAATGGCAATTGTCGTGATTAAATAATCTTGACCAGCTTCTGCAATCCGGCTTGATAGATGAGCCAAGCTTAATGTTCCCGTTACCGTGTACAAATAAGCAATTCCCACTAAAAATAGGGCTGAAGAGATAATATTTATAACGACATACGTCATAGATTCTCTAAGCTGTCTCTTTTCTCCGCCTAGTGAAATTAGCACGTAAGAAGCGACTAATAGAACTTCAAAAAAGACATATAAGTTAAATAAATCACTCGTTAAAAATGAACCACTAACTCCAGCAATTAAAAATAAAAATAACGGATAAAAATAATGGCGTTCTCGATCTTCTCCAATTGATCTAAAGGCAAATAATAGTACACAAGTAGCTACAACAGCCGTTGTTAAGACGAGAAGTATAGCGAACATATCAGCAACAATTCCGATACCAAAAGGGGCTTCCCATCCACCTAATTGTAACGTTTGAATGCCGTCATTTTTTATCGTGTTCATTAGGTATATGGATACAACAATCATTCCAACTAGCGTAACTAAACTAACGACACGCTGAAAAATAATTTTATTTTTAAATAAGACGAGTATCATCCCTACAAGTAGAGGGAGAATAATGGGTATTATTATTAAATTATTCATTACCATTTCTCCTCATTTGGTCTAAATCATCTGTCTGATATTTTTTATATGCTTGATAGCTAAGCACTAATAAAAAAGCTGTGATCGCAAAGTTAATAACAATCGCTGTTAAAATAAGTGCTTGTGGAAGTGGATCTGTAAATTGGGAGCTATTCTCACTTATTAATGGCGGGCTTCCACCTTTTAACCCACCAGACATTAACAGAAGTAAGTTAGCCCCATGTGTAATTAATGACAAGCCAAGAAATACTCTTATTAATTGTTTTGATAATATTAAATACGTCCCAGAGAAAAATAATACTCCGATCAGTATGGCTAATAATGTTTCCATATTAATTTGCATCCTCACTTATTGAAATAATGATGCTTACGGCTGTACCGATAACTGCAAGCGCAACCCCAGTATCAAATAAAACAGCTGTCGCTAATTCAGTGTCACCGAAAATAGGTAAATTAAAATCTCCATACGATTGGGTCAGAAACGCTTCCCCGTCGATTAATCCTAACATGCCTGTTAAAACCGCAATAATGACGCCGATCACGGCCATATTTATAAAATTGACACGAATATTATTTTTAATCGTATCAATATCAAAAGCTAGTAATAATAAAACGATTCCAGAAGCGGTCGTTAATCCACCGATAAAGCCGCCCCCTGGTTGATGGTGCCCAGCGATAAATAAATGGATTGAAAAGGTTAATATAATGACCGCTGAAAATTTAGTTACCGTATGAAGGATAACATCATTTGATTTCATTTCTTTCACTTCCCTTTAATTTGCAGTCGAATGAGCGTAAATACACCTAATCCAGCTATCGTTAAGACGGCAATCTCTAGCATCGTATCAAAACCACGGAAATCAACTAAAATGGCGTTAACGATATTCTTTGCTCCAGCAAGCTCATACGCATCCTCAAAAAAGCTTGAAATAGACGGGAATAATCGATGTCCGTTTATCATTAATGCCAGTACTGTAAACATGACTCCGACCCCTAATGCGATGAGGAAGTTTGTTAATTTAAACGATACTTTTTCAATCTGTTTACCAAGCTTAGGTAAGTGATAAAAGCAGAGTAGAAAGAGCGCTGTTGTAACCGTTTCAACAACCATTTGTGTTAAAGCTAAATCTGGTGCACGAAAGATGACGAAAAACATGACGACAAAATACCCGACTCCTCCAAGGGCGATAATGGCAGTAATTCGGTTATTTGTCAGTAGTACTGTCAGTGTGACCATAATTGTTGCGATAACGATGCCAATATCATAAATCGTAACGTCAGCATTATTTGCAGAACTAAATAAAGGTTGGTCGGAAAACAGAATTCTTCCACCTAAAACTAAAATGAAAAATAGTAGAATATAGATGACATAATGACGTAGTGAGCCAGTCATATATAAATTGGTAAACCGTGCAGAAAAGCTTTCAAAACCACTCATACTTGCATCGTACAAATTATTTAAAGTTAACTTCTCAGGATAAACCTTTAGCACCGTATTCCAACGCTTGATCGTTAAGTAAAGAATAACCCCGAGCAGCACAACTCCGATTGTCATATACAGTTCAGGTACAAACCCGTGCCAAGCAGTTATTTGAAAATCTAAATCTAAAGTTGTTGACGGAAAAATCGCCCAAAGGATTGGCTTTAAAATGTAATCCGCAAGCACATTCGGGAAAAAGAATACGACAACAACGAGGGTTGATAAAATAATAGGTGGAATAAGCATGCCAAAAGGTGCTTCTCTCACATCTTCTCGTGGCAGTCTTTCGCGGTCTAATTTTCCTGTAAACGTCTTAAAAATTAAAATTAAACTATAAACAAAGGTAAACACACTAGCAATCCACGCAATAACGGGTATAATCATTCCGAATGTTCCTAAACCGAACAAATCGAGCTGAGCGATATCTAATGTTCCTTTAAAGAACATTTCCTTACTTAAAAATCCGTTAAACGGTGGTAGCCCTGCCATTGATAAGCTTGAGATCATCGCAATCGTAAACGAAATCGGCATTAAACTTATTAATCCGCCTAGACGTCTAATATCCCGCGTTCCAGTTTCTAAGTCAATAATTCCGACGACCATAAACAAACTACCTTTAAACGTTGAATGGTTAAATAGATGAAAGACGGCGGCAAACATGGCGATTTGAAATAGGGCGGCACTTTCTCCGACATTTTGATTTAAGGCGACCGAACCGATTCCTAATAAGCTCATAATTAATCCGAGCTGACTAATGGTTGAATATGCTAATAATGCTTTTAAATCTGTCTGCCTCACTGCGCGTAAAGATCCGTACAATAACGTAATTAACCCAATCATTGTAACGAGCCAAAACCAGACACCATCGCCACCGTAAATAGGTGTTAGTTTCGCGACGAGGAAAATTCCTGCTTTAACCATTGTTGCAGAGTGTAAATACGCACTGACAGGGGTAGGTGCTTCCATCGCATCAGGTAACCAAATACTGAATGGAAATTGAGCTGATTTAGTGAATGCCCCAAGTAAAATGAGGATCATTGATGGAATAAAGAGTGCCTCACCTTGAATGATGTCCACTTGACCAATCATCTCTCTAATACTATAAGTACCAGACATCATCGCGAGCATAATGACCCCAGCAAGCATCGCTAATCCACCAAAAACAGTGATTAACAATGCTTTTAAGGCACTATTTCGCGAACTTACCCGCTCAAACCAATAAGCAATTAGTAAGAATGACGAAATACTCGTTAATTCCCAAAATGTATATAAGACGAAAATGTTATCAGAAAAGACAAGTCCGAGCATGGCACCCATGAAGAGTAATAAGTAGATATAAAAATTGTTTAACGCTTCACGATCTTTTTTCATGTAATAAATCGAATAGAGAACAACGAGGGCACCGATTCCGGTAATAAGTAAACTAAACAATAAACCTAAACCGTCTAAATAGGCGGTAAAATTAATGTTTAAAGAAGGAATCCAATTTAATTCGTACATATATGTATTTCCATTGGCAATATGAGGAATATAAGATAATAGTCCACAAAACGCCAAAATAGGCACGATTAACACGAACCAGCCAGTATGCACATATTTATTGAAATATTTATATAAAAAAGGGATGGTGATGGTAAATGCGATAGGTAGTAAGATAACTATGTGCAGCCAAGACAAGCACATCTCCTCCTCATTTGAATCAAATTTAAATTATCTTATTTTTTCAATTGACTGTTATTCATGCATGAGATATAGTCATATTTAGATTTCAAAATCAATTCATATTTAAACAGAACACTGAGGTGAAAGATAATGGATAACGTGAACGATCGGATTCCTGAATGTATACTCGTTTGTGTGTTTTATGGTCCTAATGGCGAACGGTTAATCCGACGTGGGTGCAAAATTGCAAGTGCGCTCAATTGTCCTATTTATATTTTAACGGTGGATCCTAAACCGTTAGACGAAATGGATGCCGAGAGAACGATTTATATTGATCGTTGGAAACAATTAGCTGACGAAAATGAATTATCTCAATTCATCTTAAAAGATAATGAAAAGCGTCCTGTTGCTCAAGTAATATCTGAGGTTGCACGAGAAAAACATATTACACAAATTATTCTCGGGCAAACCGCACGCAGTCGCTGGGAACAAATTACGAAAGGCTCTCTAATCAATTCGTTATTACATGAAATTCCGTTCGTCGATTTACACATCGTCTCAGTTTCCCGATATATTCGAGATGAAGAAGGTCAATTCGTCAAAGGTATCAGATCCTACTTAGTTAAAGAAGGCAATCAGTATCGATTGACCTTTAAGCATACGAATAATACCGATTATGAAGGTATTTTCTTTAAAGAAGTAGGTACGGATTTTGATAATGGTATCTTTAAATTTATGAAAGATAAAGAAACATTGTACGTTAAAGTATCTGATGGCGTCGTTAAAGAGCTTAAACATGTTGAGCTCAAAGGCCCATTTGTTATCGAAGACTCTCAAGTTGACCATAACGATTAAACTTATTGTTAGGGTATCTTTAAAGTTTATTCTTAGAGATACCCTTTTTTTTATTTTTTCATTATAAATTAACATCGACTTTAATTTGTTGTCGATCTTCATAATTAATTCCTAAATATCGATATGTTTCACTTGTTGAATGATGATTAAAAATAGATGAGATAATGGAGATGGAAATCCCTTTTTTGTATGCGTGATAACCAAATGTTTTTCTTAATGTATGCATACCAATTCGTTCGTTAAATCCAGCTTCCTTTGCTGCTTGATTGATAATTCGGTATGCTTGTTGCCTCGAGATAGGCTGATCATTTTTATTTGATTTGAATAAATAGTCATTTAATTTTAAATCGCTGTTTTTCAAATAATCCGCTAAAGTTTCCCTTACTCGAGCATTCAAATAAAATGTTTTCTTTTCGTCTGTGATATTATCGTAGATGTCTAAAAATTCGTGAATATGTTCCCCATCTGAAACGTCTTTAACTTTTAAAAAAAGCAAGTCGTGAATTTTAATTCCCGTATTAATGCCAATATTAAATAAAAGTAAGTTTCGTATTGACGTCTTTTTTAATATTTGCTTCATCTTATTTATCATTTTTACATCGCGTATGGGACCGACATACTCCAATGTTTTAACCCCCATGTCATGTTACACAATATAATCCTAACTGAATTTATGTAACATTGTAAAGAAAAAACCACTGAAATTAATAAATTTTTTTCGTGATATAATAGGGATATAAATTTATAGTTATACAAGATAAATGAATAGAGGTGTGTTGATTGAAAACGGAAGAGCAATATTTTCAAGAAGGCCAATCAATTGATGTGTATATGGATAATATGAGTAAATTAAAGGATGAGAGCTTTCTTGTTTACGAACAGTTTCAACTGCCGAGCGATGATTTTATTGATCAGTTGAAGCAAGCTTCGGTTCACTTTCTCATCATTACCGAAGATTGGTGTGGTGACGCGATGATGAATAATGCGATCATTCGTAAAGTAGCAGAAGCGGCTCACAAAGATGTGCGAGTTGTTTTACGGGATTCGAATTTAGATTTAATGGACCGTCATTTAACGAATGGTTCTCGCTCGATTCCAATCGTCCTTATGTTAAACGAAGAAGGAGAGCTGATCGGTAAATGGGGCCCCCGTGCACCTAAATGTCAGCAATTGATTGATGATTCTCGAGCGCAATTACCCGAGAAGGATGATCCAAGTTTTGAAGAGAAGCAGCGGGACATGTATAAAGGAATCACAAAACAGTTTTCAAGCAATGAGGAATTGTGGAATAACGTTTACGCAAGCTTTAAAGAAGCGGTGTTAGAGGCAGTAAAGTAGAAGGTAGGACTGGGCGTCAATAGGTGAGCGAGATTTATGCGCGAAACTTCGCTTGATATGCTCGCTTTTTGAATTTTATGCGCGAAGTTCCGCTCGTTATGCTCACTTTTTATCATTTATGCGCGAATT
>CALKAL010000014.1 GCA_937983065.1 uncultured Bacillaceae bacterium
CCTTCATTTTCTTTCACCCTACATCGCTTCTGGTGATCGAATACCTAATAATCTTAACCCTTCTTTTAACACGATCGTCACTGCTTTAACGAGGGCTAAACGACTCATCTGATCCGCATCATCATTTAAAATTTTCACCTTACTATAATATTTATTGAACGCTTGCGATAAATTTAACAAATATTTTGCAATGTTTGACGGTTCTAACTGCTCATAGCTTCTTAAAACAGTATTTGGAAAGTTCATGAGCATTTTCGTAACTTCCCAGCTATCCTCATCATTTAAGCCACTACTCTCAAATTCAGTCACATTTGCTTTTCTTAAAATAGAACATGCTCTTGCGAAGGTATATTGCACGTAAGGTCCCGTACTTCCTTCAAACTTAAGCATCTCTTCTAAAGAAAACTCAACATTGTTTAATCGTTCATTTTTCAAATCGTGAAAAATAATCGCCCCAACACCGACTGCTTGAGCTACCTCTTCTTTGTTCGCCAAGTCAGGATTTTTCTCATCAATATTATTTTTCGCTAATTCAATCGCTTCTTTTATAACCTCTTCTAAAAGCACGACTTTTCCTTTTCGTGTCGACATCTTTTTACCGTCTTTTAAAATAAATCCGAATGGCACGTGGACCATCCGCTTCGCCCACTCGTACCCCATTTTTTCTAACACTAAAAACAGTTGCTTAAAATGTAGGCTCTGCTCATGGCCAACGATATAAATAGCTTGATCAAACTCATACTCATCTTGACGATAAAGCGCAGCAGCTAAATCCCGCGTTGCATAAAGAGTCGCACCGTCTTTTTTCTTAATTAATGTCGGTGGCAGATCATATTCATCAAGCTTAACAACCTCCGCCCCCTCAGATTCCTCTAGTAACCCTTTTTCATTTAAAAGGTCAATCACTCGTCCCATTTTATCGTTATAAAACGCCTCGCCACTATACGAATCAAAATCGACATTAAGCAGCTCGTAAATTTTCGAGAACTCTTTTAACGATTCATCTCTAAACCAT
The DNA here is from genome assembly GCA_937983065.1 of uncultured Bacillaceae bacterium. Lineage (GTDB taxonomy): Bacteria > Bacillota > Bacilli > Bacillales > Alkalibacillaceae > CALKAL01. Next base: position 1,016 of record CALKAL010000014.1, read on the forward strand.
TTCCATAAACTTTGCGCTTCTTCATTACCCTCTTCAAGCTTTTTAAACCACGCCCGCGCCTCATCATCTAATGACGGATTGTCTTCCGCTTCTGCGTGAAATTTCACATATAAATCGAGTAATTCTTTAATCGGCTGATTTCTTACCTTTTCTTCATCGCCCCATAATTTATAGGCAACGATCAACTTACCAAATTGTGTGCCCCAGTCACCGAGATGATTCACTTTAATTGCGTTAAACCCAAGCTTTTCAACTATTAAAGCTAATGAATTTCCAATCACCGTCGATCTTAAATGCCCCATCGAAAAAGGTTTGGCGATGTTTGGTGAGGACGTGTCAAAGACGATATTTTTCCCTTCACCAATCGTATAGGAACCGTATGCATCTTTTTCTTGCAACACTTTTTCATGAATTTCTCGACTCACTTGTCTCTTTTCAAGAAAAACATTGACGTAAGGCCCATTAGCAACAACTTGATCAAAAAGCGGATGCTCTAATTTATTCGCCAATTCACTCGCAATTAGCTGAGGGGCTTTCTTAAACGTTTTAGCTAACGTAAAACAAGGAAACGCTAAATCCCCTTGCTCACTAATTTTTGGTTTTTCAATAAGTGAAAGGATGTCCTTTTCCGTTAAATCACTCTCTAAATTGTCTTTTAATACGGTTGCAAAAATTTCTTTTAAATGTTCCATGAAGCTTGCCTCCTCAAAAATAAAAAAGTCTCTTCAAAAAGAGACAAGGATAATTGTATCCCTCTTTTTATCTAAATCTGCCTGCGAAAACTATAATTGTATCATGCTTTCCCTTGTTTATTTTACCATACTCGTTTCAATTGCGTAAAAATCAATCAATCGTTTAAACTTCCCATTTGCGCCAGCGGATAAATATTTCAAAAAATGATAAGAGAAGAATGAAAATGAGCATTCCTTCATTGAAAAATAGACCCGCACCCGTACGGCCACCGATTAAATAAAAGATGATAATGACAACGACGATATAAACGGTACTAAAAATTTGCCACTTCATAATCTCTTCATCGTCGACTTTTTGATATTTTTTATAATTTAAACTATATAAAACAACCCCAGCAAATCCCCACATTAACACGACATCTGGGATAAAAGCAGTCAATTGAAAATCAAAATAGTCTAACAATAAAATGACTGTGTAAATGGCTAAAATCGTATAATCTCGACTTGTTAAATGTGCCAAACGAACCAGCCCCCATCGTTTTATTTACCAATAAACATTTGTGTCCAATAATATGTCCCGTTCATATCGATAAATCCGACACCAAGATGCGTAAATCCATCTTTTAAAATATTCGCTCGATGACCTTCACTATTCATCCAGCCTTCCATAACATGCTCTGGTGTAAGATGGCCTTTCGCAATATTTTCCCCTGCCATCCAGTAAGTCACTCCGTACATTTCCATCATTTCAAAGGGTGATCCGAAAGTTGGCGACTCATGGTCAAAGTATCCATTCATAGCCATATCTAATGATTTATCACGGGCGACTACACTCACTTCCTCTGAATATTGTAACGGTGGTAATTGATGTTTTTCCCGTTCCTCGTTGACTATATTTAAAACTTCTAATTCAAACTCATGGGCTTCAAACTGAGAGGTATCACCATTAAAGACAGCCGTAGGAACTGATTCATCGGTTCTATTCGCTTGAGCTTCCTCACCAACTGGCTCCCCTAATAAAACCTTCAAATTCTCCCATTCGTGCTGAACTCGATCCTTAAATTCTACAAGATCGACTTGCGATATACGATCTTTAAAATCATCAACGATTGCCCCGAATTGAAAGTCGTTTCCTTCACTCGTTTCAGGTAGAAAATCGTTTGAGAACATATTAATGATTATCCCAATTACAACTATGACAATCAAATATTTAAGCAATTTGAACATGGTGATTTCCCCTTTTTTAAGGATGAGTTTTTCTAGTTGCCTCGTTACTATTATTATACTTTGTATCACTAGTTTAATCCAAAAGAATAAAAGATAAACAGTGATATATTTATATTGAAAAAAGGACTTTTAACGATGTATCACGAAAAGATACACGAATGTACTGTTAAAAAAGTTTTAGTTTTTATATAACCGATTATTTTTTAAATCAAACGATTGAATGATTCGCCAATTTATTTTTAAAAAACTAGAAAAGGATGATGACCATGCCTAACATTTGGACACACATATTATTTAGCCAAGATGTTATGAAACAATTAAATCAAGAGATAAGCGATCAGAAGTTGAAAAATTATTTGCATTTAGGTGCTCAAGGACCCGATCCGTTTTTTTACCACAATTTCTGGCCTTGGCAAAAGGATCAACGTATCAATGACTTAGCTTTAATGATTCATCAGAAAAAATGTGGTCCCTTACTACTTGATATGATTAAATTAACGAATGATAACGAAAATGTTCGTACATACGTAACTGGTTTTTTGACTCACCATATATTAGATCGGGTCGCCCACCCTTATATTCATTATAAGTCTGGTTACGAAACGCATAACCATCAAAAACTCGAAACAATGATCGATACGATTATGGTAGAAAAGTATCGTTCATTCAAGACATGGATAACACCTGTAGCAACAGAGATTGATGTCGGTAAAAAGTTGGATAACGAATTATCTAACATGATGGAAACGTTAATTCAAAATCATTTCGGTAAGGATGTTGATATCGATGACGGGTTTTTCCAAAAATCGTATCAAGACATGAAAAAGGTTTTAAAAATCGTTTATGATCCTAAAGGCTGGAAAACAAAGCGATTATCATCTTTAATTCCACCGATTTCTCATCGACCCATTGAAGACGATGTCGATTATTTAAATGAAAATCGTAAAACATGGTATCACTCGGCAACGAATGAACCTTCGAATAAAAGTTTTATTGATTTATATGACGATGCAATTGAAGAAGCGAAAAAATTGTTGGAAGTCGTTTTTGTATATTGGAAAACAAAATCTGAAGAAGACTTATCATTAGTGGAACAAACTTTAGGAAATGTCTCTTATGATACTGGAAGACCATTAGACGAAGCTGTTGAAAATCGCTATGCCGATCCAATCGTTTAAACAGATTAAAAAACAGTTCCGATTATTAAATGTCGGAACTGTTTTTTTATATTTTTCTATACTAAACGATTAAACGGCTTTTTCCGCCTCAGCTGCTAGTGCTTCTTGCTCACCTTTTTCAATATTAACAAACTGTAATAAGATTAGTCCTGCAATGAAGAAGAAGAGTAAAGATAGTATACCTAGTCGGGCTGAACCTGTTAAATCAATCGTTAAAGCAAAGACGAATGGCCCTAAAATCGCCGCGAACTTTGACATAATTCCGTAGAAACCGAAAAACTCTGCTTCTTTATTTCTCGGAATCATACGTGCGAATATGGAGCGACTTAATGCTTGAGCTCCACCTTGTACGAAACCGACACAAATAGCTAGCAAATAAAAATGCAATGCTGAAGTCATGAAATAACCCATAATAACGATAAGTATATAAATAACTAATGCTAAGCTTAAAGCGTTTTTTGGAGAAAACCATTTCGCCATTTTTGAAAATAAAAATGTACAAGGAATCCCCACGAACTGAGTAATTAATAAGGCAGCAATTAAATCATTTTGCCCAATCCCAATTGTCGATCCATAAACCGTCGCCATTCGAATAATCGTTGAAATACCATCTGAAAATAACCAAAATGCAATTAAAAATATTAATAAATGCTTATAAAGTTTCAACGTTTTAAATGTGGAGCTTAATCGATTAAAACCGATGGATAAATACGATTTCGTTCTTTTTTCTTTTTTCGGCTGCTTTTCATCTTTTAAATTTTTAAAAATAGGGATTGAGAAAATAAACCACCAAATCCCGACAGTGACGAATACGACTTGCGTTGCCACTTTTGAATTCGGAAAACCAAATGAGTCATAAAACATAATCATTAATAAGTTAATAGCTAGTAAAATTCCACCACCGATATATCCAAAAGCATAGCCCCCTGTGGATACTCGGTCCATCTCCTCCTTCTTAGCGACAGAAGGAAGCATCGCATCGTAAAATACATTACCCCCGGAAAAACCGACGGAAGCAACAATATAGATGATTGACGCCATTAAGTAATTTCCTTCATTTACCGCAAAGAGTAAAACCGTTGTGATCATTCCCATGTAAGCGAAAAACTTTAAAAACCGCATTTTTGCTTGGGAATAATCAGCGATAGCGCCTAAAATAGGTGCTAGTAATGCGACGATTAACACAGTGATTGACGATGTGTATCCCCAATAACTTGCTGCCTGATTCTCAGATAATCCTTGAGCAGCAACACTAGCATAGAACGTCGGTAACACAGCCGCCATAATCGTCGTCGCAAAGGCTGAGTTTGCCCAGTCATACATCATCCAGCTACGTTGTAATTTTTTGTTATCCATTTCTTACTCGTCCCCTTTCTTATATTTAAATATACCAGATTAAAGCCATAATGTTACATTAATTCAGAATATTTATTTTCTATTATATTCTTTAAATCTATTATTCATCTCAACCGTTCGTTAAGCAATAGGGCTGTCGACAACTTAACAATATCTTTACAACGTTAGCACTTCCCACCTCCATTGATATTTTCATATATAATGAATAGTGGGTTAGGGGGCTAATGATGAAAAAATATTTTATATTTATTGTAGCGCTATTGTTTTTTGTGCTTGGAGCGTGTGAAGAATTAGATCAAGATCGGTCGACACTTGAAAATAATGGCGAAAAAATTGAAGAGAAGACGAACGAACAACAAAATAATGAAAATGAATTGGAGGACGATTTTACCGAAGAAACGAGTAGCGAAGATCATAATGGGACAAACGTAAAAGTAATTGACGGAGATTTAAAAGCCCATTATATTGACGTTGGTCAAGGGGACGCGACTTTATTTGAATATAGTCATGAAGGGTCTCATTATCGGATTTTAATCGATACGGGGGACTGGAATTCAAACGATGTTGTTAATTATTTAAACACTAATGGTATTACTCATATCGATTTATTAGTTGGGACCCATGCCCATGCCGATCATATCGGGCAAATGGATAAAATTATTCAACAATACGAGGTTAATGAAGTATGGATGGCAGGGCACGTTACGTCATCGAGTACCTATGAACGAGTCATTGATGCGATTGCAACCCATGATGTTCGCTATTATGAACCGAGAGCTGGAGATGTTTTTGATATTGGACCGATGATGATTGAAGTCGTCCACCCAAATGATATATCGGGTAATTTAAATGATGACTCAATCTCAATGCGTTTAACATACGGAGAGATTTCATTTTTATTTACAGGCGATACTGAGGCAACTGGTGAACAAGAAATGCTCAATCGAGGTCACCATTTAAAGGCACATATACTACATTTAGGACATCACGGCTCAAGCACTTCAACGACATCTAGTTTTTTATCCACCGTTTCACCAGACGTCGCCATTTACTCTGCAGGAATTGATAATAGCTATGGTCATCCCCACGACGAAATAGTTGACCGAGTATTAAATGCGGACATTGACCTTTATGGAACAGATATTCAAGGAACGATTATTATTTCAAGCGATGGAGAAACATATTCAATTCAAACAGGAAAAGATGGAACGTTGAGCACATCATCTTCGAGTAATAGCGAAAGTTCATCAAATCAACCGTCAACGAGCGCACATACAAATGGAAGTAGCTGCATCAACATTAACGAGGCATCCTTTGAGGAATTACAAAACATAAAACATGTCGGAGTAGATCGGGCAGAACAAATTATTCACTTAAGACCTTTTCAATCGGTGAGTGATTTAATTAAAGTAAAAGGGATTGGTGAAAGTCGATTAAACGATATTATTCAGGAAAATATCGCTTGTGTAGGAGGTTAACAATGGAACAATATGAAGCCGTTTTAGACAGAATTGAAGATGGAAAATTTGCTGTTATACTTGCTGAATCATTAAATAAAGAATTTGTCATTGACGTATCCCTTCTCCCGGAAGGAAGTAAAGAAGGTACATGGTTTAAGATTACGATTCAAGATGATCAGATTGAACAAATAACGATTGATGAGGCGAAAACAAAAGAAAAATTAAAAACAATTAACGAAAAACTCAATTTACTTCGGCAAAAGAAGTCTTCTAGTAAATTTAAAAGAAATTGATTGATAGGAGGGGAGCCGTTTTCATTTTACCGAATCATCTTTTATTACGCTTAAAACATCTCCTCCCCTTAATCAAGCCAGCCTTTTTCTTTCACTTTAGTAATCGCTTCAATCCGATTCGTCACCTCAAGCTTATCGAAAATTACTGAAATGTAATTACGAACCGTCCCATTCGTTAAATGTAATACTTTTGCGATTTCCTTAGTACTTTTTCCGTCCGCAATTAATTGAATGACTTCTCTTTCCCTCTCAGTTAACGGGTTTGTTTCATCATAGACGAGTTCAACTAATTCAGAAGCATATATTTTATGACCATCGACAATCATTCGAATCGATTTCGCTAATTCTTCACTCGGACTATCTTTTAATAAATAGCCACTCACATTTGCTTTTCGCGCCCGTTCAAAATACCCTTTCCTCGCAAACGTCGTTAAAATTATCACTTTAACAGGAAAATCCTTCATTTCCATCGCTGCATCCAGTCCATTTTTTAATGGCATTTCGATATCCATTATACATATATCAGGTTTTAACTCTTTCACAAGCTCAACCGCTTCAATGCCGTTAGAAGCTTTACCGACGACTTCCATATCTTCTTCCAAATTAAGAAGTGATCCGAGCGCTCCTAACAACATCCGCTGGTCCTCAGCAATAACGATACGGATCATTATTTCACCTCCTGTTTCATCTGTTTATAAACGTTAGGGATGAAAATTTCTAGCCTCGTCCCCTGTTCCTTTTGCACTATTTTCATATCACCGTTGACAAACTCTAGCCGCTCAGCCATTCCTTTTAACCCATGTCCATCAAAGCGACGATTATTATCTAAGTTAATTCCGATTCCGTTATCTTCAATGATGAGAACGATTTGCTCATCTTTTTCGTCAATCTCGATATGACATTGACTTGCTTGACTATGTTTAACAATATTTGTAACGGCCTCTTTTAAACACATAGAAGCAACATCCTCTACAAGGGCTGGTGTTTTCGTTAGTTCTAATGGCCCTTTTAATGAACACTCAATTTGTGCCGTTTTAAGCAGCTGCTTCACATGTTTAATCTCTTCTTTAAGGTTCAAGCCACGCATATCCCTTAATACATCTCTTACTTCATTTAATGCTGTCCTCGCCGTCTGATGAATATCATCTAATTCTAATGTCGCTGCCTTTATATCGTTTGGTAAAATCCGTTTTGCCAAATCACTCTTTAATCCGATAAGTGTCAGTTTTTGACCTAACGTATCGTGTAAATCCCGGGCGATTCTTTGTCTTTCTTCATTGACGAGTAATTGGGATATCTTTTTATTTGCATCTAACAATTCGGCTTCAAGCCTTTGCCGGTTAAGTCGGTTATATGTACTAATTGGTAATAAAACAGCACCTAAAACAGTTAAAATGAGAAACGGCCATTGTGAATAAAACAGTTCATTTTGAGTAAAAAAGCTTAATGCCGAAGATAAAACGGTAAATACGAGATGTATAACATATAAAGAAATAAATCCACCTTTATGCTTAATATTACCAATGAAATAGGCAATAAATAATGAAAAATATACATAGCCGTAATAAATCGACATGCCGACACTAATTAAAATCATGATAGATAAGCCAACGTAAAGATAACGTCCATTTGCTAGAAACGAAAGTAAATAGGCAGCGAAAAAGAAAACTATAAGTACAATTCCAATCAATACTTCAACAAGTGAATTTGACTGAAATATAAAGTAAAAGGGTAATAAACTAAAAATAACCCAAACGTAAATACTTAAACTTATATTTCTCGGAAAAAGATTAAACCAATTTTGCATCGGATGTCCTCTATTCAAAGTAAATAATAACGAATTTAAAAATACGAACGATGACTACTATTTTCTAGTATTGTGCATCGTTCGTCAACTGGATCTATTTAACTATTCATTCTTACATTTGATTTAGTAGTGGCTTAATTTCTTTAAAACTAACAAACCGTTTCAACTTTTCATCATAAAGTCTAAATCGAATTGATTTTAAACTTGATTTCATCGTAATCGTCGTTGCCTCCTGTAAAGGCGGTGTAGACATATGCACTTCTTCTAAATGATAATTCGGTACTTTCGGATTGAGGTGATGGACGTGGTGATAGCCTATATTACCTGTGATCCATTGTAATATTTTTGGTAGTTTATAAAAGGAACTTCCATCAATCGCAGCTTTCACATAATCCCATTCCGCCTCATCTTCAAAATAAGAGTCTTCAAATTGATGCTGTACGTAAAAGAGCCAAATTCCTAGAGAACCTGCTATAAACATAATTGGTAATTGTACGATTAAATAATTCGCAAAGCCTAGAAAATAAATTAATAAGCCGTTAATAGCGATAATTGAAATCGTATGTGCGTGTGTATTGATACGTTCTTTTCTCCGTGCGTCCTTTCGGTTTCTCCGATTTGACACTAAAAATAAAAATAGCGGTCCGAGGACGAACATTACGAATGGGTTACGATAAAGTCGATATCTTAATCGCTCGAGCTTCGAAGCATTAACATACTCATCGACCGTCATAATCCACACATCACCAGTCCCTCTTTTATTCAGATTACTACTCGTCGCATGATGGATCGAATGCTCTCTTCGCCATTTTTCATATGGAAACATCGTAATCACACCCGTTATATTACCGACTAGATGATTTAGTTTACGATTTTTGAAAAATGACCCGTGACAACAATCGTGGAAAATAATAAATATTCGTACGACAAAGCCTGATGCGATGATTGAAAAGGCTAACGATAGCCAAATAGAGATAGGAATAGATTGATAGGCTAAAAACCATAAAATAAAAAACGGCGGAACTGTGTTCATTAATTGCCAAAAGCTTGATTTTGGATTTGAATTTTCATACGGTTTAATTTGCTTTTTTAACTGAATTAATTTTTCGTTTGCCATGTTTGCCCTCCTTAGGATTAACGATAATTTAAGGATAGACAAGATGGAGCGAATAAAACAGTCATATTTGTAAGCATTTTTTTATGACAGATGTCATATGTATTATTATTCCAAATGGTCGGATACTTGATAAGGCGCGATTGAAACATCTAATTTCTCACCAGTAATCAGCTGACTTAATAAGTGCCCTACGTAAGGGCCACTCGTTAAACCCGTCGCCCCTAAGCCATTTCCGACGACTATTCCTTCGATATTCGGAAGTTTGCCAAACATCGGTAAAAAACCTGGTGTATACGGTTTAAAGCCAACACGTACTTCCAAAAGTGAACTTTCCCTTAGTTCTGGCGCAATAGGTAGCACCTGATTGAACGTATCTGCTAAAAAATCAACAGTCACACGATGTTCAAATTGAGCCTCATCAGTTCGCGTTGCACCAATGACGATTCTCCCTTCAGGAAAGGTTAATAAATACGTTTGACCTGGAGGCATAACGACTGGCCAATCGCTCGTATCGACATCTGGTAGCTCTAAATGAATGATTTGCGCGCGTTGATGGGTGACATCGAAGGAGAGGTTTAACGGTTCAAGTAGCTGTTTAGACCAAGCTCCTGTACAATCAACGACAAGATTTCCTTCGATAGTACGCTTGCCATCGATTTGAATCCCTATCACTTTATTATTTTCATATATTAAAGACGCATTTCCCTTTTCAACGATGGCTCCATTTCTCTTAGCTCCATTGATAAGCGCATCCCGAATGAGCCGTCCATCTACTCGGGCACCTCCACTAACAAAAATTGAGCCGTATTCCGTGGATAATAGCGGAAAATGTTTTTGCGTTTCCTCTAGCGATAATATTTGCACATCTCCAATCTCAGGTGCTTCTTCTTTACGTTTCATAACTATATCGTACAATTTATTCAATTTCGCTTCTTTTTCCAATTTAAGCGTCCCTACTCTTTTATATCCTGTAACTATTTCCCCATCATCTTCAAGCATTTGAATAAGCTCTGGGTAATATTTCGCGCCGCCTTTAGCTAGCGCATACCACGCTTTATTCCGACGTTGGGAAAGCCAAGGACAGATGATCCCTGCTGCCGCATCGGTCGCCTGCCCTTTATCAAAACGATCAACGAGAAGAACTTTTTCACCTTTTTTTGCCAAATGATAAGCCGTTGATGCACCTAATATTCCTGCTCCGATAACGATGATCACTTTTGACACTCCTTATTGCTTCTGTTAGATTCAAAGCTAAAAATTTGCGGAAATTCCTTCACATATGCGGACTTTTTGATTTATGTGGAAAAATCCCTCATCTATACGGAATTCAAGAGCCTTGAACACCATTTATCGAATAGCTCACAGTCACTTCTGCGCTCAAAGAATGTGAAACCGAACAATATTTATCAACTGAAAGCTGTATCGCACGAGCAACTTTATCCTCTGGCAAATCGCCTTCTAATGCATAATGGATATGAATTTTCGTAAATTTCCGTGGATGATCCTCAGCTCTTTCACCACTAATATCCATATGAAACCCTTCAAGCTCCAGGCGCATCTTCTTTAAAATTGAAATAATATCAATCCCCGTACAACCAGCTACCGCATTTAATAGTAGCTCAGTCGGTCTAGCGCCACTATTTTCACCACCAATTTCTTCAGCCGCATCCATTTTTATTTCATGACCTGATGGGGTTTGACCTGTAAAAGCAAATTTATCATCCCATTTTACTGTCAGTTCCATTTAAATCATCCTTTCATTTTTATCTTAGTTTACACGATGAGTGGAAATAATTTAAATGCAATACTTTATCATGATAAATCTTCCTTATTTAATTCATTAATTCGTTTCATATAATTACTAATGACGACAACTAGTAAAATGACAACAGTAAAACTAACAATCGATATATAGCGATTAAATTCGTAAAACATTAAATTAAAGAGTCCGAGAAATAAATTAACAGCCGCTAAAATCGCAAAGGTTTTAACAATTGTTTTATAATGTTTAAGTTTTGAAGAACGGTCGGTAAAAATATGAAACGGCCCCTTCGTTTTTTCTCGTCTGAAAATAGCCCACCCTTGCTCATAGGTGATGAGTTCAACATCATTTTCCGCCATAAATTGAAAATAGTCATCCGCTTCCTCTTCGTTTTTGTAACCGACATATTGAATACGGTAAATATATTGATCCTTTTCCCCTTCTTCAAACGTGTACTTTAAAAAACTATATTTCACTAAATTTAACCCTTTTTCCGCCATCTCATTTAACCAATTTTCTTCTTTTTCAAAATTGTAATACCATCTTCTCTTGACAACTTTACCCATTCGATTTCCCTCCTCTTAAAATCGCCTTTCCGTTTTGTAATAATTCTTCTAACCGTTCTAATTCTTTTTCTAACAACACCCAGCCCTTTGATGTCAATTCATAATCTTTCCTGCGTAATTGTTTATCTTCATGGACGAGCTCGATCACTTCTTTACTTAATAATGATTTAATCGCTCCGTATAATGTGCCTGGTCCGAGTTGAATTCTTCCATTCGTTAACTTTTCCACTTCTTGAATAATTCCGTAGCCATGGAGTGGTTTTGTAAGCGCTAGTAAAATGTAAAAAATCGTTTCTGTTAATGGTGGTTGCAGCTCGTTTTGTTTTGACATTAAATCACCTCTCTATATCGTCAGTCGATATATCGTAACCCTAGTATATCAACTGACGATATATGTGTCAATAAAAAAATGGAGAAAATATTTAAATTTTATTTTCTCCATTTGATTTCATGATTATAGTAGCTGTTTTGCTAAAAGGCGATAAACATCTAACCGCTTCTCTTGAGAGTGAGGAATACTAACAATCATCGCCTCATCAAAGCCGTAAAGCTCCTTTTCTTCACGAATTTGTTCGGCAACCTCTTCAGGTGTACCGACTAAGTGTAGTTTTTTCCGTTGTTCTTGAATCATCATTTGATCCATTTCAGAAAGCGGAAAATCCTTCGCTTCCTCAGGTGAAATTAATTTGCCGATACGACCTTTTTGCAGCATGAGACGTGAAATATCTTGAGGTTTCGCCTCATATTCCGCTTCTTCCTTCGTTTCAGCGACGGTCACCATATATGAAACCATAATTTCTGGTTTTTCCATAAACGGTGAAGGCATGAAATTTTGTTTATATATATCGAATAAACCTTTCGACATATCCCCGTTGAAAAACTGGGCAAAGGAATAGCCAATCCCCATTTCTCCCGCTTGTCTTGCACTATTTCCAGTTGAACCTAATAACCATGCTTCAGGTAGCTCAACTTGATAAGGCGTAGCGAGGGTTCTTTGATAAAGTTCATCTAATGGTAGCTCATCATTAATTAATCTTAATGCATTATCTAGTTTTTCATATAATTGATCAACCTTTGGAGGGCGACCTTCTGAAAGGGCGTATATACTATAATTATCTCCACCAGGTGCTCTCCCAACTCCGAAGTCAATTCGTCCAGGAGAAAGGGAGCTTAACGTTTTAAATACTTCCGCTAATTTTAACGGTGAGTAATGCATCATCATTACTCCACCCGTTCCAATCCGAATACGACTCGTTTTTGCCGCTAAATAGGCCGCTGTTATTTCAGGCGCTGAGGAAGCATAGGCATCCGTATTATGATGTTCTGCCATCCACATTCGATAATAGCCTAATTCTTCGGCTAAAATAGCTAATTCTTCAGCTTTTTTTAACGCATCTGGTGCTTTATTTCCTTTTGTAATCGGCGCTTGATCAAGTACGCTTAATCTCATAATGACCTTCCTTTCCGCAAGCTCGTTATAATACTAATATAATTTAACGCTAATGGAAGGTCGAGTAACTCAGCTTATGTTAGACATTCAAATTCTTTCACATCAATTTCATTAATATAAATTTACTTTCCAATCCGACTTTTCACGGTCATAATAAAATTCAGTCAGGTGATCCGAATCAAACACTTTAAACATATCTTCAAAATCATTGGCTAAATCATACTTATGTAAGTCCGTCTTTTTAATCCAAAACACTTCCCCTTCATCAGAGGATTTTAGTTTTCCGGAAAATTGATCCGTTTTATAAAACAAAACGACATAACGTTCATCATCATTCGTTTGAAATTGCTTTGAGCCACAGAGCTTTGGATTTTCAATCGTTAATCCTGTCTCCTCGTATACCTCACGAATAACTGACTGAACGAAGGATTCCTTTTTTTCAATATGTCCACCTGGAAAAGTAATGCCTGGCCAATTCGTACTTTTCCTATCCATCACTAAAATATCGTCACCTTTATAAACCATGCACATATTCGTTAAAATAACTTGCTCACTTTTCCCCACAATTATCGACTCCAATATTATTAAACTTTTTCTAAAAAATATAAATAATATATTATCATAGTTACAAAAAAATTAAAGGGCATAAAAAAAGTCGATGACAAGCACCGACTCTATTTAATAATGATGATTGTGTAAAGTGATTGCTTCTTTCTTCGTCCGATGAACTGTGCCAAAGGGATGTTCTGGCGGGGCGTAAATCGAGTATAACTTTAACGGAAAAGGGCCAACATTGGTAATATTATGCCATAATCCTGCAGGCACCATAACCGCATCCCCTTTTCCAACATATCTTTCAAAATTTAAGTGATTTCGATCCTCACCCATTTGGACAAAACCTTCCCCCTCTTCAATTCGTAAAAATTGGTCGACATCGCGATGCAATTCTAATCCGATATCTTCACCGACATTAATAGACATTAAAGTCACCTGTAAATGCTTTCCTGTCCAAATAGCTGTACGAAATGTGTTATTTTGCATAGCTGCACGATGAATATTTGTGACATAGGGATTTCCCCCAAAATCCATCCTAGTATTGTTCATCATATTCATTAAATGATGATGATAAATTAATGGCTGATTGTATGGATAAAAATTGTTCGAGTACATATTTTCATAATACATCTCAATCTTCCTTTCGTTTTTATCGTATATTATGTAAATAATCATTAAATGTTCCAAAGATGCTTTCTATTCCATACAAAAAAGGCAGAGTAAATCTGCCTTTTTCCAACAATTTAAATCATATTTTTTGTAAAAATCTAGTTTAAGATAATAATATATTAGTTCAAAAACTTCATAAAAAACCTTACATTTCTACAGGTATGAATGGCATTGGTAAGTCCAACCTGTTTTCCCGCGCTACTTTTAACCCTCTAATGTAATCTTTAAGCTTTCCTTTATAAACTAACTGTAATTCGGGAATTAACTCTAAGTCATAAGGTGCAATTAAAGGAATTGGCTTATCAAAATTAGCTAATCGGCATTCAGATAATACAGTAGCGATAAATTGGGAACAGAAAAACGCTTTTTTCCTTTTAATTGGTGTATTGATTAAAAAGCCAAATAAACCGATAAAATTATAACGGTACTCGCTTTCTTCAAATTTTTTTAAATATTCCCTTGTTCTATTCCACTCCTCATCAGTTACATTGAAACAATATAAAGCACACTCTGATTCATTAAATATAGGTGACTTTATATCCTCTTTCACGAATCCCCCAAAAAATGGATTTTTCGGATCTTTTCTTCCGAAGCTATACACCTCTAACAAATTCGGATCAAAACAAATTGATGCGTGATTAAGTGGGTATTTCGTATAATATCTAATAATTTTTGTTAAAAGCGTCCCCGTATCTGTTAGAAGGATATATATTTTTTTCTCCTTCACTTTATTCATTCTCCTCTTTTTTTCATCACTCTCTCACAAATATTTAGTTTTTTATATATGAAATTATAATATTATAAATCAATAGAAAAAGAAAGAGGGTATTAGAGAATATAACCTAATTATTGAAGTTTTCTACAAATTCTCGATACTCAAACGATGAAAAAATCTCTTCAAATAGTTCGCTTTTCGCCTTTCGATACGCATCCATTGATTGACCTTCAAACTGTTTTTTTGTTTTGTTATATTTATTTAAAAAATAATCATTGTCTTTTAAAAATAAAGTGACCGTCCAAAAAAAATCTAATTCGGATCCTTTAATTGAGAGTTGAATTCCTACAGGCAATAGTTCTTCATCCTCTTCAAAAGCGCAGAAATAGTCGGTTTGCGTACTACCTTTATTAATCTCGTAAACTTGTGCTAGCATTTCCTTCGCTTTAGAAAAATCACTCTCTTCAACACGAACGTGTAGATCAACATCACCTTTCGTTATCGATCCAGGAATCGCTGTACTACCGACGTGATGAATCTCAGCGGTTGGAATTATCTCATTTATTTTTTTCTTATGTTTTTCGAAAACTTTCTCTGCTTGATTTCGAAAACTTTTTTCATGTTTAAACGTCACTATTTCTGACATTACAACGACCACCTTGTATTATACATTCAATTTCGCGAAAATATTATTCTATGTCTAATTTAAACGCATAACTACCTTGCCCCTGATCCCACGTAGCGACA
This sequence comes from uncultured Bacillaceae bacterium, assembly GCA_937983065.1. Lineage (GTDB taxonomy): Bacteria > Bacillota > Bacilli > Bacillales > Alkalibacillaceae > CALKAL01. The sequence continues at coordinate 16,610 of CALKAL010000014.1, forward strand.
ACTTCAAAAATGTTCGGTCCACTGCGCTTTGCAAGATCCAAATCCACACGGCTTTCTGTAACTCCCTCATCATCCCAAATGTAAACATCAAACCGCTCCGGATCCACTTCGAATGTTAAATCAATTTTATTATCTGATTTAACTTTAATCATAGCTTCAGACTTTACCATTTGCGGTGGTGATGCGGCATCAGCATGAAACCCAGTCGACGTTCCATCACCGTGGTCAATTTCCCAATCATAGCCTCCTTCTAAAGCTTTAAATTCATGTTCACCTACACGAACTGTTAAAGAAGGCGGCTCTTCCAACTGAGTTTTCTGAGATTCTTCACCAGAATCACCCGTACCACAACCTGCAAGCCCTATTAAAATGATAGACAACAGCATAAAAGTTTTTTTCACTTTTTTAACTCCTCATTTTAATTAATTAGACACTATAAAAGCTGGAAAAGTTACAATTATTTTTGTTAGGCTAAGTCGTGAATTTTAATCCTCTTTCTTTAACAAGGCAAATAGGATAAAGAACAATACTATTAGTCCGATGTAAATATAAATGGCCATCAAAAACGGATGCCCTAACGAACCAAAGCCATCGATTAAATACCAAATTAAAAATAACTCACTGAAAAATGGAATACATAGAATCACTAAGCCTACGATAATACCGAAAAAATCAAACCCTAAATAAGCAGCCCACAAATGGATGAAAGGCCCGCCAATGAAGAGCAATAAAACGATCATATTTACTAAAAATCGAATGAATGCCATGAAACTCTCTCCTAATCTTTTTACTGTCATTTTAATTATTATAACCTTATATTTTTAATCCGTTAATTAATCATCTTAAATTTTGCTAACCAATATTTAGACAAATGCTCGTACATCACCGTTTGCTTTAGGAATGTATTTGATATACTTAATTAGAAAACAAAAGCCCTAAAGTGATTGGCACTCTAGGACTCCATATCATTTAATGAAAATGGCCTACTATGACTCAAATTCAATATCAATCGCACTTTTTCGGTTTTCCTTCACTTTTTTCATTCTAATATTAAGGACGCCATTTTTATAAGTCGCTTTGATATCTTTTTCGGATATTGGGCTAGGAAGGGTCACCATTCTATAAAACTCTCCCGCGAAACGTTCCCTCGTAAATAAATCATCCTCATGAATTTCCTTATCTTGATTAACCTGTCCACTAATGATTAACCGATTGTGATCAACACTAATATGAATATCTTCTTTCTTTTCTACCCCTGGCACATCACAAATAGCTATAACTTCCTCTTCCGTTTCATGAACATCAACTTGAATTTTCCCAAAACGTGGCTCAATACTTATAGGAACAAGAAATTCCGAAAACAACCGGTCGAACTCATGTCTAATTTTATTCAGCTTTTCGATAGGATCATGCGGTACTAAAGACATATTTATGCCTCCTCAAGTTTAATTGTTTTCCAAAGCTATATTATGGAAAATTAATAAGTATTGCTTGTGATAATGTCATCTAATATGAGGAAAACAATTTGAAACTTTTTAAAAATTTCTTCGTCTAATCTTAAAAATGATTGGATGTGTAAAAATGAGAAAAACACTTACCGTTATTTTTATAATCATTCCTCTAATCGTTATCGCTGCTTGTCAATCAAATAGTCAACATGATGAAATAGTGAAGATGAGCATTTCAAATTCAAATGGCATTGGCCAGGTGAATACTGATTTTTTTACAGAATATGAAGATGAAGAAACGATTCAAATCATTGAAGATATCATTTCTACCGCGAGTAAAGTTGATGGGATTGTCGATATGATTGATCCTGAATATGATTTAGAAATCACGTATGCGAACGGTGATAAGGAAGGGATTCATATATGGATGGGAGAACAAGGAGAAAGAGGTACAATTATGTATGTCGATAATACGCATACGATTTATTATGTTTCGGAAGAAGATAAGAAACAGTTACTCGATTTAATTTCGAATTAACTTATCATAAAAAA
>CALKAL010000015.1 GCA_937983065.1 uncultured Bacillaceae bacterium
CCAATACGAAACCCACCGACACCGAAGACCCGACACCCAAGACTCACCCCAAGACCCGACGCCCAAGCCCTGAAAACACCACAATTTCATCGATGACCCGTTAGTTTTCCTTAAAAATCGATGAATTATGCATAAAAAACGTAAAACTTTTAAAAATCATGTATAGATTCTTTTCTTTTCGTTCAGAATGTTGCTGAGGTGATGCAAATGAATGAAAAGGAAAGAAATGCTTTTCGTCAATCTAAATGGAAGCGCCTGACGAGACAACGTTGGTTTTATCCGACAATGTACATTACACTCGTCGCGGTCATTCTTGCTGCTGTAATGGTTTACCAATTCAACTCAACTGATAATACAGCTGAGGAAAATCAAACTAATGAAGATTGGTTAAACAGCCATGGCGAAGTCGTTCCAAATATAAATGATAATGATGATGACGCCGTGCCAGTTGTAGCAGATCAGGAAGACTTGGTCATGCCAGTCCTTTTAGGTGAGAACGCAGAAATCATTACAAAATTTTATGACCCGAACGCTTCAGCAGAAGATCAAGAAGATGCCTTAGTTTTCTACAACAATCAGTATTCACAAAGCAAAGGGATCGACATTACATCTCAAGATGGCGATCAATTTGAAGTCATCGCAGCTTTAAGTGGAACTGTCACAAAAGTTGAAGACGATGATTTACTTGGTCAAACGATTGAAATTGAACATGAAGGTGACCGAGTGACATTCTACGCAAGCTTATCTGAAACGTACATTTCAGAAGGCGACGAGGTCAATCAAGGTGATACGATTGGTCTGTCTGGAAGCAATGAATATGGCGACCCTGATATGACGAAAGTACATTTCCGACTCATTGAAGAAGGAACACCAGTTAATCCAGAATTTGAATAAAAAAGAAGCTGGAAATTATCCCCGCAAAAATGAATGCGGGGAATTTTTTTTGCTACCAAGACTTATGACCATCTCCTAATTTTCCGAGAAAAAATCCGTAAAAAATAAATTCTGACAAACAGAATAGTCGTACAAGCTAAAAGTACATATTCGCACATTTTCCTGAATAAACTGTACCATCAACATCTTAAGAGAGACATCAGGAGGCGATAAATTTGCACGATTACATCAAAGAACGAACGCTTAAAGTCGCGGAACATCTTTTAGAGACGAGAAAAACAGTACGGGTTATTGCGAAAGACTTCGGAGTATCAAAAAGTACCGTTCATAAAGATTTAACTGAACGATTGCCACTTATTAATCCTGCATTAGCAAAAGAAGTAAAAGAAGTATTGGATTATCACAAATCGATCAGACATCTGAGAGGTGGTGAGGCAACGAGGAGAAAGTATAAAGAGAAAAGTAAAGTATAAGAAAACTGCCTGTCACCTCATGTAACGATCAAAACTAAAATACATAACAATAGTCATCCTGTGACGGGCAAATCCCTATTTTATAAAATTCTATCTGCAAAGCCCAAGAAAATTTTATTAAACCTTCCCCTGTTTTATTCGAAAACCCGATTTTCTCATCATCCCGAAAATAAATAGAAACGCTCAGCAAATTCCTCCCTCCCCTTGAATCGTTATTCCTTAAAAAGTATCGAGTAAACTCGGACAAACTGTGTCATATTAAGCATAAATATCGTAAAATTATCACGCTTTTACAAATAATAATGAAAACTGTGAAAAAGAATGTGACACTTCAGCTAAATAGTGATAAAATATTACATTAGAAACGATATATAAATGCACGTGTCAGGGGGATAAAAATCTCATGTTTGCAAGGGATATTGGAATTGACTTAGGTACAGCTAACGTACTCATTCATGTTAAAGGAAAAGGAATCGTATTAAATGAACCATCTGTCGTTGCGATAGATCGAAATACAGGGAAAGTATTAGAAGTCGGTGAAGCGGCTCGACGTATGGTTGGACGTACACCAGGAAATATTGAAGCAATCCGCCCGTTAAAAGATGGCGTCATTGCTGATTTTGACGTGACTGAAATGATGCTTAGACATTTTATTGAAAAAATAAAAGTCCGTGGCCTCTTTTCTAAGCCACGTATTTTAGTTTGTTGCCCGACGAATATTACGAAAGTCGAGCAAAAAGCGATTAAAGAAGCAGCAGAAAAAAGTGGTGGGAAGCGAGTTTATTTAGAAGCGGAGCCGAAAGTGGCTGCAGTCGGTGCGGGAATGGAAATTTTCCAGCCGAGCGGAAATATGATTATCGATATCGGTGGTGGAACAACAGATGTCGCTGTCTTATCGATGGGCGATATCGTCACATCGGAATCGATTAAAATGGCTGGTGACAAGCTCGACCAAGAAATTCTTCAATACATTAAACGTAAATACAATTTATTAATCGGTGAACGGACGGCTGAAGATATTAAAATTAATGTCGCAACAGTCTTCCCAGGATCACGCAAAGAAGAAATGGATATTCGTGGCCGTGATTTAGTTTCAGGATTACCACGGACGATTACGATTCATTCCGAGGAAATTGAAAGTGCATTGCGCGAACCAATTTCGTTAATCGTTCAAGGTGCCAAATCTGTTTTAGAAAATACACCACCAGAGCTTTCAGCAGATATTATTGATCGTGGGGTTATTTTAACAGGCGGTGGCGCACTACTTGACGGCTTAGATCAACTTCTTTCCGAGGAATTACGCGTACCTGTTTTCTTAGCGGAGGACCCGATGAGTTGTGTCGCTACAGGAACAGGGATGATGCTAGAACATATTGATAAGCTTCCGAAAGATAAAATCGTATAAAATAATAGCGGAGGGAATGCTCCAAAAACCCTTCGTTCGTACATAATTTTTCTGTAAAACATAACGACTTCGAAATTAAAAAAAGTAAAAATAGAGGTGAAACGAATGTTACGAGGCTTTTATACCGCAGGAGCTGGAATGATGGCACAGCAACGCTATCAAGAATCTTTGTCGAATAACATGGCGAATGCACTAACACCCGGGTATAAACAAGATCGTTCGACATTTCGTGCGTTTCCTGAAATGCTCATTCAAAACATTGAATCGCGCCAAGTACCAACATCAACAGGGTTAAAATTGCCGAGAAATCATATCGTTGGTCCGATTAATTCTGGGGTGTATATGCAAGAGGATATCCCACTCTTTCAACAAGGGCCGATTCAAGAAACTCATGTTAATACAGATGTCGCCTTATTAAATGGTGAAATGCCAGATGACACAGGATTTCTCTTTTTCACCGTACAAAATGGCGATGGTGACGTAAGATATACGCGAAATGGTCATTTCACCGTTGATGCGGAAGGCTATTTGACGACACAAGAAGGCTTTTACGTTCTAAATGATGAAGGCGCCCGCATTCAAACAGGCACAGAAAACTTTGAAGTTATGGCAAATGGCGCTGTTATTTCGCCGTTTGATAATACGTTTTTAGGCGTTGTTTACCATCCGAATGCGAATGATTTCGTTAAAGAAGGAGATAACCTTTTTAATAACGATGGGGAAGTCGCTCCCGTTGATGCCCGTGCTGCGGGTGGGGTGAGCTTTCAAATTGGACAAGGTCAATTAGAACGATCAAATGTGGACCCAGCTCAAGTGATGACAGAAATGACTCGTTCGTATCGTCTCTTTGAAATCAACCAGCAAGTTGTAAGAATGTTTGATCAAAGCATGGATTTAGCTGCGAACCAAATCGGTCGTTTAAGATAAGGATCAGTAAAAAGGAGGGATGAGTAATGCGTAATATGATGAATGCCGCCGTAACGATGGGGCAACTCCAAAATCGAATGGACATTACGGCGAACAATATTGCTAATTTAAATACGTTCGGTTATAAATCAAGTCATGCGCAGTTTGCTTCACTCATGTTTCAACAAGTGAACAATATTTTAGAGCATGATGAAGAGAGCCCACGAATGACCCCGTTCGGTATTCGCGTCGGCTCAGGTGCGAGGCTTTCTGATACGGCATTAAATATGCAAAATGGCTCGATTCAAATGACAGAACGCCCATTAGATGTCGCCATTCAACAGCCGAATCGCTTTTTCGTCGTACATGCGCCGTCCGTTGATGATGACACGGAAATTCAATACACCCGCGCTGGTCATTTTTACTTACAGCCTATTAATGATACGGAATTGATGTTGACGACTGGAGAAGGCTATCCTGTTGAAGGACATGACGGCCCAATTACAATATATGGCGATTTTGATGATATTCAAATTAATGCCCTCGGCGGAATCGATGTCACGCGAGGAAATGTGACGACAACAGAAGCCTATTTACAAGTCGTCGATTTTGAACGGACGCGAGGACTTGAAAAAACAGGTGGAAACACATATCGTCTTGATGAAGAAGCATTAGGTGCTCCGATTGAAGACTTTGTAGCCCTCGTTCAGCCTGAGGATGCCCAACTCGTCGCAGGAGCATTAGAAACATCAAACGTGGATCTTTCTAAGGAATTTACAGACTTAATCGAATCACAACGCGCCTACTCCTTTAACGCTCGATCAATTTCGATAGGTGATCAAATGCTCGGCCTAATCGGAAGTATGCGCTCATAAATTTTAAAAACTTTTACGATGCTCCATGACTCATGGAGCTTTTCCTACGTCATAGGTAAAGAAAAGAATCGAGGTTTCATCATGGTGTCAGAAGAAAATAAAGATAACCAAATGAATAAAGATAGGGATCGACCGTCTAATAGAAAAAATGAAAATGAAACGACAAGACGATTTTCTTCTAAAAACTTTGAAGAAAAACGCGCTGTCGACCGAACGAATGAACAGACGATAGTAAGAAGAAAAAAATCAGCTGAAAATAAAAAAGCGAAGCCGGAAATTTTGCCGAATGCGAATCGTGAAGCTACAGCAAAGAAAGAAGAAAAGCCTGAAGCTGTCAGCAAACGTCGTCAAGCAAAACAGGCAAAAAAAGAAGCGAAAAAAGAAAAGAAATTATCAAAAGGTCGTATTCGTTACATACCAGTTTGGCTCCGTGTCATACTCATTGCTTTACTCTGCATTGGTGCATTCATCGGTGGCTTAATGATCGGATTTGGCTCCCTCGGTGAAGGTGATGACATGCGATCTGTATTAGACCGTGAATTTTGGGATTCTTTATTAGAATACATTCGCGGCGAATAATTAAGAGGAGGCTTACTATGTTAGATATCGAGCAAATTAAATCGATTATTCCTCATCGTTATCCGTTTTTACTTATCGATAAAATTACTGAAATGGAAGAAGGAAAACGATGCGTCGGTTATAAAAACGTCACGGCGAACGAACCATTTTTCCAAGGGCATTTTCCAAACTATATGGTCATGCCAGGGGTGCTCATTGTCGAAGCCCTCGCCCAAGTAGGTGCCGTTGCGCTTCTGAACAAGGAAGAAAATAAAGGCAAGCTAGGCATGTTTACAGGGATTGACCGCTGCCGATTCAAAAGACAAGTGAAACCAGGAGATACGTTAAAATTAGAAGTTGAAATCCTTCGTTTAAAAGGGCCAATTGGAAAAGGAAAAGCCGTTGCCACAGTGGACGGAGAATTAGCTTGTGAAGCGGAAATTATGTTTGCAATTGTTGATCCGGATGAAGGGTAATATTGCAAGAACCGAGGGTAGGACACCTCGGTTTTTTTGTTTCTACTTAAACTACTATCGGTTATTGTTTCCTCAGAAGAATGGAGGATAAAGGACAAATC
>CALKAL010000016.1 GCA_937983065.1 uncultured Bacillaceae bacterium
TCTTCTTCTAAATCCTCTACTTGTCCATCATTTTCTTCAACCTGATCATCTTCGTTATTTTCAATGTCTTCTTCTACATCTTCATCAAGAGGCGTTTCCTGATTTTCGTCGTTGTTTTGGCAACTAACTAATAAAAACAACATGACTATCAATAAAAATAAGCGCTTTTTCATTAACTTCTCCTCATTATACTTTTAATCAATCACATCTGTTTACTACAATAGTTGTCGTATTTGGCAAATCAAGCCCCCACCTTTTTATAGCTTCTAGTTAAAGGTGAGGGCTATATTCTTTTATTGATAAGTATTTAAATTTAGCAGTTTTCAGGGGTTCCTTCATAATCCTTCGCTTTAAATGATGTACCACATCCACAGGAAACAATTGCATTCGGGTTATCGATTGTAAATCCGCCACCCATCATATTTTGCTTATAATCAATTTTCGTTCCTTCAATAATTGGGACATCCATTTTAGCAATAACGACAGGAAACTCCTCATAATCGTATAATTCATCCGTTTCATTCACTTCATAATCAAACCCTAATTTATAAGAAAGACCGCTACAGCCTCCTCCTTTCACACCAAAGCGTAAATAGACATTTTCAGCTGTTTCGTTCTTTAACATTTCGTTAATTTGGTATCGTGCTTGTTCAGTAATTTGAATTGCCATCATTATTCCCCTCCTTATTATTAGTATATAAACTTATCCGATTTTTTTCAATCATTAGTAAAAAAATAGGACCCTTTGACTACTAATTCAGCTGGACCTTTCATAAATACTTCTCCATTTTGTGACCAATTAATCATTAAATCGCCACCATCTAAATGGACGAGCACATCCTCATTGCGATTGACATATCCGTTTAAAACACTTGCAACAACTGCTGCACATGCTCCTGTTCCACACGCTTGCGTCATCCCTGAGCCTCTTTCCCAAACTTTAAACTGCATTTCATTGCGGCTAGCGATTTCAACAAATTCGACATTTGCACCTTCTGGAAATCTCGCATCCGTTTCGATCTTTGGGCCGACTGTTTCAACAGGGGCCTCATCTATTCGTTCGACAAAGAAGACAGCGTGCGGATTACCCATCGATACAGCCGTTACATTTAACATCTCGTCATCCACTAAAATAGGCTCATGAATGACTTGTTCATTAGGGTTACCTTTAGATGTTACCATCGGAATCGCACGACGTTCTAAAATTGGATTTCCCATATTGACGGTCACTTCATCTACTAAATGGTCATCGTTCAAATAAACTTCCGCGTGAACAATACCTGATTTCGCTTCAATCGTGAAGTTTTTTTCCGTCACATAGTTTAAATCACTCGCTAATTTCGCGACACATCGTAAACCATTTCCACAATTTTTCGCTTCCGAGCCGTCTTTATTAAACACGCGCATTTTTACTGAGGCGACATCAGAAGGAAGCATTAAAATTAAACCGTCTGACCCGATACCAAAATTAGGATCCGATACAGCTATAGATAGTTTCGGTAATATCGATTCGGGCAAATCCACCTTAAAACCATCTACAAAAATATAACTATTGCCTAACCCGTGCAATTTATAAAAAGGAATTTCCATCGCCATACTCCTTTATATTAGATCTTCTTCCTCAAGATAGTCGTAAACCTTTTTAACGAGTTCTTCAGACGTATTGGCCATTATAATTTTTCCTTCTACAACAGCAAATAGCGTCATTGCACATATGGCACAATTATTCGTGCAACCTAGTTCTACAACATCAAGTTGAGGATCACTTTTCAACTGTTCAAACGCTTCTTGAGACCCACTTATGATATTATTAACGCAAAATTCTATGAAAGGGTTCATCTTGTACACTCCTCGATTTGCGAGAGAAGCGAACCCTAAGTTACTGAAATTAACTAATAGGTTCTAATCCTCTTTTTTCTAGTGCTTCATATACTGTTTTTAAACGGGGATTTCCTTCGCCAACAATTTCATCTTCAACGAAAACGACTGGGTAAATTAAATCATCCTCAACAACCCGTTTAGCAAATTCAATCTCCGCTTCTCCACCTTCTGGATTAAATATATCGATATATTTATATTCAATGTCTGCTTCACCAAATTTACGATTAATTGCTGCTTGTAGCCAATCATACTGTTCCTTTGAACTTGGTAAATTAACACAGCTCGGACAAAGCACCTCAGCACCGTAAACAATTAGTTCCACTTTTTTACTCATACCCATCCTCCTATAAACTTTTAACTAATTTCATTTTACAAGACATTAAAAAAAGAGTACAATGAAAATGATTCTCAATCACATTTTCAAAACGAATGAATGAAATAGTTACTTTGTTAAACTATTTTATTCATTAGAAAAAATACATCTACAATGTGTGTAGACTGTTGTTTATTTTCATTAAATCCATGATATAATAGGATTAAGGAAAGGGGAAGATAACGGTGTTTGAACAAGTAAATGAAGTTATTAGTAAATTACGCCCTTTTTTACTTCGTGACGGAGGAGACGTTGAATTAGTCGATGTCGATGATGAGGGAATTGTCCTCCTTCGATTAAAAGGAGCATGTGGAAACTGCCCAAGTTCAGCGATTACGTTAAAAGCTGGGATTGAACGCGCATTAGTTGCCGAAGTTCCTGGAGTCACTGAAGTAGAACAAATATTTTAAAATGAATGAGGAGCTGTAGGATTAACTACAACTCCTTTTATTTTTTTACAGCCGTTAAAGGTTCGTCCCCCTCTAAAACGTTTATAATGTTGTTTACAGTAAGCTCCATCATCGCCATTCTCGTCTCAACACTTGAAGACCCGATATGAGGTAATGCGACAACATTATCTAACTCGAGTAAAGGATGATCCTTACTTATCGGTTCCTCTTGAAACACATCTAAGCCACACGCTTTAATTTGTTTTGACTTTAGCGCTTCGTACAATGCCTTTTCATCGACAACACCACCACGGGAAGTATTAATAAAAATCGCGGACTCTTTCATTTTACTAAATGCATCCGCATTAAACATTTCTTTCGTTTCCTCGGTTAAAGGCGTCATTGATACGACAAAATCAGATTGCTTTAATAGCTCATCAAAGGAAACATACTTTGCATTTAAACGTTTTTCTGCATCTGTTTTTCGATTTCGGTTATGATATAAAATTGTCATATCAAAACCAGATGCCCGCTTAGCTATAGCCTCACCGATATTGCCCATACCGACAATTCCGATCGTCTTATGGTGAACGTCAGCACCAGCTAATAGAAGGGGGCCCCACGATGTCCATTTTCCTTCTTTAACATAATCAATGCTTTCAGGAATACGTCTTGCGGTCGCTAATAAAAGGGCGAACGTTAAATCAGCTGTCGTATCGTTCAAAATATGGGGTGTATTTGTTACCGTAACACCATATTCATTGGCGGCATTTAAATCGATATTGTCATATCCAACCGCCAAATTAGCAACAACTTTAAGATGTTTAGCTTGACTGAGTAACTCTCGGTCAATTTGATCAGACAGCATCGTTAATAAAGCATCTGCCTTCTTCGCTTCTTCAAGTAAAGTTTTTCGATCGCATGCTTTCAATTCATCAGGCCAAACATTGATGTTATAACGCTCTTTTAAAGGACGTAATGCTTCATCAGGCAATTTTCGAGTGACAAAAACATACGGTTTACTCATCTGAATACCTCCATTTTAGTAGTTGCATTTTTATTATAATGAAGTACAATATTAAACACGAAAATAAATAGAAAAGGTGAAAATTATGTCCAATTCTCTTGAGACATTTTCAATTAATTTATTAAAAGAACGGGGCGTCAATCTCGAAGACATCGCCGAATTAGTCCATTATTTACAAGCCCAATATCACGAAAATTTAACGTTAGATGAATGCCTAGCTAACGTGAAAAAGGTTGTTAAAAAACGCGAAGTGCAAAACGCGATTTTAACTGGGATTCAGCTTGATGTGTTAGCTGAGAAAAAGATGTTAGATGAACCCCTCCAACGAATTATTGAAGAGGATGAGGGGTTGTACGGTGTTGATGAAGTCATTGCTTTTTCAATCATTAATGTTTACGGCTCCATCGGCTTTACAAACTACGGTTATGTTGACAAAGTAAAGCCAGGTATTTTGAAAAAGCTCAATGATAAACGGTACGGATGTCATACATTTTTAGACGATATCGTCGGTGCAATTGCCGCTGCTGCATCAAGTCGCCTCGCCCATAGTGGTGAATACGATTTTGATTCGATTGACGATTAGATTAATGAATAGACGAGCTCTTACAATGAGTGAAAATTTGTAAGAGCTTTATTTGTTATTTTCTAAAAGCTGTGACAGGCCCCATCTCATTATCTAAATACGAAAGGACGTGGGGTCTAAATTGCTCAATGACGTTTAAATGATTCGATAAAACCGTCTCGATCCGCTCATGATCAATCGTCGTATATTCTTGCACTAATACTTTTCGAAGAGCGATAACCTCTTTATACGCCTTCTCATCACTTTCTGGTATTACTTTCTCATCGATTAAAATATCGATTATATCTTCATAGCTACCTGGGTCTCTCATAATAAATCCATCAATCATCATATTCCCAACATCGATGATTGACTCAATGACCATTTGTGCAAGCCGCTCGACTCCTAATTTCTCTAAAAAGCTCTCACTTTTTTTCTGCTCAAACGTTTCTAGAAGCCCACTCATATATAATAATGTGTTTTCAATTTTATCTCGATCAACAAAATACATATACGTCTCACTCCTCGTCTGTTTACTTATAGTTTACCATAGAATATTCTTCTTCAAGAAATCATTACTAATGTGCCCAATTGTTTCTTAAGTTTTTAAGGATAACAAAATGACTCCTAGAATAAACTAACGTAAAAATAGGAGGGTGAGCAACTTATGGGAAAGAAACGTAAATATGAAGATTTTAAAAACGTTGAGGTGCAACAAAATTACCAAGTGCCTGAAGAGTTTCCTGAAGGGACATACGGAGAACCAGTTAATCAAGACCCGTTAGAAGCAAGACCAGAAAATAAATCAAGACGGCATCACACACCTTTTAATTATGAAAATAAACAATTACATGCTGATATACCGAGAGAATATCCTGGTGCCCATATACCGAAAGATTTTCCTGATGAAGAAGGGATTGCGGATGATAAAGAATGACCTGAAACATTTTTCAGGTCATTCTTTAATCCACTCGCTTTAACACAAAGTATGAACAGCCGAAATTACAATATTCATACAAGTAATCTTCTAGCGTTGAAATTTTTGTATCATAAGCAGCTTTTTGATTTTGATCATTATAAAAACCTTTTAAACGAAGCTGACCAAAACCCCAGTCACCAACGACATAATCATATTTCATGAGAACGTCACAAAAACGTTCTTGAATCGCATCTGTTTGAAATCCATCTCGATAATCGTGGACGAGTTCATACTTTTGACCGAGTAATTCCATAATGACTCACCTCTTATGAGTATAAGTGTACCATAATTTCCTAGTCACTAGTGTACATTTTTTACTTCTAATTGAACAATCTATTTATCGAGAATAGAAATAAAGGAGTCATTTTTATGACAAAAAACAATCAACTAAAAACAGCGATTGTGTTGTTTTTATTTATAGTCATGTCCCCTTATTTAATTTCATCTGAAAGTCATTCAAATGAGCAATCTGAAATGTCAGAGGCTGATTTACGACTTAGTTTATATAAAAAAACTGAAGCTATTACCCAAACACCATGGTATTATATTGCGGCCATCGACCAATATGAACGTAACATCGGACGATTAAAAGATCATGAAACCCGCCTGACCCGTATTCAAATACCAAAAGAAAAATGGTACGGTACATTACCACATATAACGGATAAAAAACAGCTCGAGCATATTATTTATTTATTCGAAGGGTTCGGAAAAGACGGAGATGGCGATGAGATTGCGGACGATAATAATGATGAAGATGTTTTATATACGATGGCATTGCTTATCCGCGATGGATTATTCGAGCATGACGATTTTGAGTCCTTTGTGAATGCTTACTACGATAATGAGAAAGCTGCCGAAGTAGTTAGTTTAATTGCTAAAATGTTTAATCATTTTGAAACGGTTGATTTAAGTGAGAGGGCTTTCCCTATTCCTAAATTTCATAATTATACTTACCGATCTACTTGGGGTTATGCGCGTGGTTGGGGTGGACGAAGAATCCATGAAGGAACAGATATTTTTGCAAGCTACGGCGTTCCTGTTCGTTCTGCCTCTTACGGTATTGTAGAAATTAAAGGCTGGAACCGTTACGGTGGATGGCGAGTTGGGATACGTGATCCATATAACGTTTATCATTATTACGCTCACTTAAACGGCTATGAAAAAGGAATCGAGGAAGGAACCTTCGTTAAACCTGGAGATATTATCGGATACGTTGGCGCATCTGGATACGGCCCCGAGGGAACTTCTGGGAAATTTGCTCCTCATCTTCATTACGGCATGTATTTATTTAATGGAAAAAATGAATGGGCTTTTGACCCCTACCCTCATTTAAGACGGTGGGAAAGAAATTCGTAGCTAACTTCTCCAAATATAAAAAAAGTGGTCGAGCGTGACATCATTTCTCGACCACTTTTTATTAATTAACTATTTTTAGAACGTTTCATAGCATAATAAATACTTGCTATTAAACCACCCCAAATAACGACAATTCCAATAATCATCATGACGATTGCTTCCCAACTCATACTGCTTCATCCTCCTTTTCATCCTCATAATCCTTTGAGGACAATACGTCTGGATGCCATTTTTTAAGCATGAATAAAAATCCGACAATGATGGCACCTGCTGCAACGAACCAACCACTGTACATGATGAAAGCATCGGAATAACCTTCATAATTACCGTTATCTGTATCATGTAACCCTAAAATATTTGTTCTAAATAAATCGATTAACATATATCCTAATATAATTGGTGTGATGACACTAAGGGATACTCGCCACCAAAGTCCTAATTTAACATTAGATACGCTATCGGCGTGGCTTTGTAAATCGCGAAGCTTACGCAGTACCCAAACAATCACAATGACTTCAACTAAACCTAAGAAGGCAACACCGAATTGGTTAATGAAGTAATCCGCCGCATCTAGGAAGAATAATCCACCTTCTGTTGAAAAGATGGCTATCGAAATTAATGCAGCAAAGCCCGCTGCAATTGCAACAGCTTTATTACGACTGATATTAAACTTTTCCGAAACTCCAGCTACGTACGTTTCAGATATCGATATTAAAGAAGTAATCCCTGCTAATGTTAACGATAAGAAGAATAAAAATCCAAACGTACCATTTAAACCAGGTAACTCATTAATAATAACTGGAAACACTGCGAACGCTAATCCAACACCATCACTGACGACTTCATTAATCGCTTGGCCACTCGTATGGGCTAAATAACCTAATGCACCAAATACCCCGATACCCGCGAGTAATTCAAAGCTTGAGTTACCAAAGCCAACGATAAAGGCATTACTCGTAATATCTGCTTTCTTATCAAGGTAACTCGAATAAGTGATCATAATCGCAAATGCAATCGACAAACTAAAGAAAATTTGTCCGTACGCTAATACCCAAACATCAGCGTTCATAATCGCAGAAAAATCTGGCTTGAAGAAGGCATCTAATCCAGCAATCGCACCATCTAACGTGATTGATCTAATAACGATGATTAAAAATACAATTGCTAACATCGGAATGAAAATTCGGTTTGCTAATTCAATTCCCTTGCGTACTCCTCTAAATAAAATAAATAATACGATAGCCCAAACGATGATAAGCGGAATGAGTACACCAGGAACATAAGAGCCAAACAGACCTTCACCAGCAATATTTGATACCCCTAAATAGTTATACAAGAAATCTCCTGCCTCAGTACCCCACGCTTGGTTAAATGAAAAGACCATATATGACATCGCCCAAGCAATAATGACTGCATAATACGTGGAGATAACAAAGGCTACCGCAATTCCCCACCATCCGACCCACTCAAATTTTTTATTAATTCGAGAAAAAGTAAGCGGTGCTGAACCACGATATTTATGACCCATCGTAAATTCCATAATTAAAATTGGAATCCCCGCGGTCAATAATGCGATAAGGTACGGTAGGAAAAAGGCTCCTCCCCCACCTTCATAGGCAACATAAGGAAAACGCCAAATGTTCCCTAAACCGATTGCTGATCCCATAGCTGCCAACACAAATCCTGCTCGTGTCCCCCATTGAGACCGTGTGTTCATGAGTTTCTCTCCTTTCAAATCTTTTATATTTTAAAATATGTTTCATTACAATAATTCATGTACTAATTTTGTAGTTTTCAGAATTATTGTAACTTATACTTGGATTATAACTATTTATCCGAAAAGTGTCAAAATTATATTAATAAAATAAATTCAGTTTTGTTCCATTAAAAATAGAGACGATCCGAAATTAATATAAAACTGTCTCGAATCGTCTCTAGTTATTTTTATGAACTTCTTAGTCGGGACATCATATATGCAATTAAAATGAGGGAACCGACTGTCACAATTAATCCAACAAATGCTGAACTCGTTAAAGCGAAAATCAAGTAACCGAATACTGCTGAAACAAAGGCAATTAGCGCATACGGAATTTGTGTCATCACGTGATCAATATGGTGCGAGCCTGCCCCAGTAGATGATAAGATTGTCGTATCAGAAATCGGTGAAACGTGATCCCCAAATACTGCCCCTGCTAAAACCGCAGCAAATGAAGGAACTAAGTACGTTGGATCAATCACGGCAGCTATTGCTCCAGCTATCGGTAACATCATGCCGAACGTTCCCCATGACGTTCCAGTTGCAAAAGCCATAAACGCCGCAATGATAAATAAAATCAATGGTAAATAAGCGATCGGTAAGTCTGAATTTTCTACAACCGTTGCTAAATATTCGCCCGTGCCAATCTGATCGATAATGACAATAATCATCCAAGCTAAAACTAAAATATAAATAGCTGGAAGCATCGCTTTTATACCTTCAATCAATACTCTTATATAATTCGTTTTCTCCCCTGATTGACTAAAGTAAAAGATCGTCGCGATTAAAGCACCGACTAACCCTCCTAAAACAAGGGATAAATTCACATCTGTTTCAGCGAAAATTTGAACTAAAGTCGCTTCTTCAGCTGCCATAATTCCTGTTACAACCATCGATGTAATGGTCGTTACAACTAACAATAAAACTGGGACGACTAAATGATAAATGCGGCCATGTTCGTTCTCAACAACCCCACTTTTTAAATCACCAGGAACATCTGATTTATTTGGATCAACAAGCTCGCCCGTTTCCTCAGCTCTATTTTCGTGGGTTTTCATCGGTCCTATGTTTAAATTCAATTTTATAGCAATAAATACGAGTAATATCGCTGCAATGGCATAATAATTTAAAGGGATGGTTCCAACAAATGCTGTGAATGCTTGAATATTTGCAATCTCATACGTTGCAATTATTCCTGCGATAACACCAATAATATATCCACCCCAACTCGATATCGGCGCGAGTACCGCTACAGGAGCAGATGTCGAATCAATCAAATAAGCAAGCTTTGCTCTGGACACCCGATGTCTATCTGTAATCGGACGTGCCACTTGCCCGACAGTTAAACTATTAAAATAGTCATCGAAGAAAATTCCTAAACCGAGTAAACCTGTCGTATATTGTGACCCTTGCTTCGTTTTTATTTTTTTAACGGCCCAATCACCAAAAGCCTTCGCTCCTCCTGTTGCGGTCAGTAACGCAATTAAAATCCCTAATAGTAATAAAAATAAAATTAATTGAATGCTCCAAAAATCCCAGCCATCATCTGACGTGTAGAAATTCGTCTGAAAGGAATACCAAATCGTTTTCATTGATTCTAAAAAGTTAAAGTTTGCGATAAATAATGCGCCGATAATAATCCCGATACCGAGTGATAAAAATATCTTTCTCGTCAGCAATACGAGAATAATCATGACAATGGGTGGGATCAATGAGTACCATGTCCCAAAAAACTCCGTGTCAGTAAAAAAATCTAGCATTATCTCTTCCCCCTTTTTAAATAAATTAAAAAAAGTAATGATAGAGAAATCTACCATTACTTGATTACTGGTTATTTTCTCGATCAGTAGCTCTCCGCTGTTAGGTTGCGACAGTCTATACTTTATTCAAGCATATACCAACACCTATTTTATTTGACGAAAATAAGTGCTTCGGCGAATAACCCTTTCATGTACAGTCTATGTTGTCATCCTCGTATACATTACTTATGTTATTCGCGCCTCTACCCTATCGATTGATCAGGTTATTTTATTTTTAAATTGTAAATATTTTATCATAGTAAAATGAACGGCGCAAAATGCTAATTATTCTCATCGGGGACAAATCGACTGTAAGGTAGAGATAAGCTCGGGACTTTTTCACCCCCACTATAAAATTCTGGAACTTGGCCAGAAATTGTCCGCACATCGACAGGAATCATCGTTGTCACTTCAGTTGTAGAAGTCGCAAAAGGGATGACGATTTGAACATTCGCCTGTATTTCAATCGATAAACGGACTAATGCGTTATTAATGCCGTACTCCTCCATTTCAGTTATAAAATCTGATTGGACATCACCAATCACGGTAAAATTGACGGGAACTTGGGGGCCTAAATTCGCTAAAAGCGCATTTCCGGTTGCTTGGCCAATTGGAATTCGGACGACTGGCGAGTTTGCTACGATTTGCTCTTCATCTAAAACTTCTTCATTCTCCAAGTCAAAATCAAGGGATTCACCTAATTCAACATCTCCTCTTTCCACTCTCTTTAAATAATTTTGAACACGAAAAGTTGCATTTCTTAATACACGATTAACGACAACTGCATTCCAGCCGACCGATACGATATTCCCCTCTTCGTCTTGTTCGAGCTGAACTAAATCTTCAAATTGCAAATCATCGGCTAAACGTTTGCTCACTGCTTCATTAATTGCTTCTCTAGCATATTGTGCGATTTTCGTTTCTGCAATTTCCATTAATGTCGGTTCAATGCCTTCATTAATGAGCCAAACAGATAAGATGACAGACATGACAAAGCAGCTTAATGTAATTAATAATATATCTCGAAACTTTTTTGGTTTGACTTGTTTAAATTTGCGTCTACGAAATCTCGCCATAAGAAAACCCCCTTGCAAACATTTTTATGTCCAAGGGGGATAAGTTATGTAATCTTTCATTTTTTGCTCAGCTGTGCACCGACAATCGTTATGTTTAATTGTTTGGCCAAATCAATTTCATACAATTTATTTTCAGGTAGCTCGTACCCTTCCTCTTCAATAATTCGAATTAGTGGGCGATCAGATAAATATTGATTTTGCTTTGCGACAATTCCAACGCGCCCGTCACTTAAATGAACCCGCGTCCCATTCGGGTAAATCGAAATAATTTTTCGAAAAAGCTCAATATATTCTTGTTTAAATTGAGTACCGCTACCGACATATAAAATTTCAAGTCCAATTTGAGGTAAATACGCATCTCGGTATGAACGATCGGTAGTTACTGCATCAAATACATCGGAAACAGCGATAACCTTCGCATACTCATGAATCTCTTCATCGACTAAGCCGTTTGGATATCCTGAGCCATCGAGACGCTCATGATGCTCATAGGCACTTCTTTTAATCGCGCTCGTCATATTTGGGATATGGCTGAGTAAATCGTAACCGTAAGTCGTATGCTCTTTAATCACTTCATATTCAAGCTCGGTTAATTTAGTCGGTTTATTCACAAGCTCAACTGGAATCTTCATTTTCCCAATATCGTGAAGTAAAGCACCAATCCCAATTTCCGTCATTTTTTGTTCGTCGTAGTTTAATTCCTTTGCTAAAACGAGCGTATAAATCGCAACGTTTAATGAATGATTGTATAAATAATAATCATAATTAACGATATCTGCCATGATTGTTAACATATCGTCATTATTTTTAATAACGGATGTTAGCTGGCTAATTGTCTCATTGACTTGTTTCATCGACTGGTTGAGTACTAATTGGGATTGGTTTTCATAATCGGTAAACGTATGAAAAGCAGAATGTATTTGTTCAATCGATTGAAAGCGTAGTTCATCATTAATTATTTGCTCCGATTCAATTCCTTCAGAAAATGAATCTTTAATAAAAACTTGATTCAGTTTAAATTTAGTCACTTGTTTAATGAGTCGGTCTGTTAGTTCAATATTTTCTTGTAAAATAGGTCGCCCGAAAGAATCTGTCACTGGCTTTGCGAGGACGTCTCCTTCTCTTAATTCACTGACATGAACAATTTTCATCATATTCCCTCAAGTACTTTTTGTCATTATGATAAACTTTTCGACAATTTTTTTCAATATTTTTCTTTATTTTAACTTCTTTAATGCTTCTCTACCTAATATCCCTTCATACCAGCCATATTTTTCAACCGCATACGTTGTAACCTTTTGTAAAGGCGCATAAAGCAGTTCATCAATCGTACGTACCCCAACTGCTCTTCCTGCAACGATTTGCCGATCTTGTAATTTATCATTCAATAAATCGACATCTAACGCACCACACATAATATAACCGATATCATTAGAGACAACTAATAAATTCGTTTTTGGTAAGTTAACTTCAATCGATTTAAAGCCAATTTCATCGATAAAAATAGGTTCAACATGAATCATATTAATCCTCCTCCTTCTTTATTACGTTATGAGGAGGAAGAAAAGTCGTGCCTGTCAAACGCCCGTCTTTTAGACATTCTTTAACGATTGCTCTAATAAATCCCGAATTAATTCAGGTAAAAAATATGATTTTTCTTTAACCGTTTTTAAGGACGGAACAAGCTGAGGAAAAGAAAATGTATCCGCCGTTGCAACCGTATATTTTTTCTGCTTGTCAACGGGCCTATCGTTAACAAATACGTTTTCGACAAAATCCGTTTCTTTATGATAATCAACCGTTAAATTCGAATAAATCATCTTTCCAATCTTTTTTCCACGAAATCCGAATCCTTTTAATTCGATATTTTGAAATCTTTCCTCTTCAACCATCCGTATCATTTCAATGAGCTGGTCTCCTTTTAATACCATCGTACACGGATTCATTGGGTGCGGGCATCTTTGAAGAACATCACCTTTCGTCACTATTCCTTCCTGAAATCCGTCTAATAAAATTCCTGCATTTAACATCGCACAGTCAGCATCCGTCCATTGCTGCAATGTTTTAACGAATTGCTCCATTAAATACGTTTCCTCAAACCATTTTACTTCTAAAGGTTGATCTAGTACGGTAACGACTTCAGATAACTTCTTTTCAGCTTCCTGTTTTAATTCATTAAGAAAAGCTGTCGTATTTTCATCTGCAACGTCATTAATTTTTATGGCG
>CALKAL010000017.1 GCA_937983065.1 uncultured Bacillaceae bacterium
AGAAACCTTTGAGGAGTGATGGTCATGTTAAAAACATCTTTAGACCGTATTTTAGACGGTACGAATAGCGTAAACATTAATGAAATTTTCGATCTGGCAAAAAATGAATCGGTAAAAAAGGCAAGTGAAGATCAAAAGAAAGTTCTGTTCCTCGGTGTTGATATTCAAAATGATTTTATGGATGATGGGGCGCTTGGTGTTCCTGGGGCGTACGAAGATGTGAAGCGGGTTAATCAATTTATTTATAACAACATTGACAAAATTACTAATATTGCGGTGTCTCTCGATACGCATCATACGAATCAAGTTTTTCATCCTGAGTGGTGGGTTGATGAGAATGGGAATCATCCTGAGCCACTAACAATTATTTCAGCGGAAGATGTGGAAAAAGGTGTGTGGCGAGCGGTCAATCACGAGGAAGAAAGTTTAGATTATGTTCGTAATCTGGAAAAGTCAGGTCAGAAGCAATTATGTATTTGGCCGTATCATTGTATTGAGGGGACGCCTGGTCATTCATTAGAAAGTCAGTTTGCGCGGATGATTTATTTCCATTCAGCTGTGAGAAAGTCTCCAATTAAAATGATTGTAAAAGGGAAGGATCCTTTAAGTGAAATGTACGGAATTATTAAGCCTGAATATAGTGCTGATGATCAGACAGATTACGACCTTCTGAAATATGTTAAGCAGTTTGATCAAATAATTGTTGCGGGTGAGGCTGAGTCACATTGTGTTTATGAGTCGGTTAAGCAAATCGCTGACTATTATGCAGATGATAAAGATTTTACGTCTAGTATTTATGTATTAAAGGATGGAACGAGTTGTATCACTGGATTTGAAGAAGTTTCAAAAGAAGGATGGAGTCAGCTACAAGAGCAATACGGAATTAATATCGTTGACAGTCATGAAATAAAATTATAATTTACAGCTACCTAATTAAGGGTAGCTTTTTTTATGTCATTTTTACGATGAATTTGATTTTTATTGCCCGGGAAATGTCGAAGGATTTACTGGGAGAGAATCTTTTAGCGACAAAAAGACAAAAGTAGTGTCTTCACTTAAAAATTCGTTAACGTTTTTCACAAATATCAATAAATATATGATAATTTAATAGTTAAGGATTGGGACTTGAGGTGAGGAGTTTGAACTTTGATTATGATTCATCCGCATTTTTACAGTTAACGAATGAGGAAGCTGTTGATTGGGTGAAGGATGAATTTGGGGAAGAGTTAAAGAAATTAATTTTTACATATGTTGAAAATCACGAGATAACAGAGCATTTATTTCAGGAAGTATTGGACACCATTTATCATCAATTTAAACGGTTTAAAGCCGAGTATTCTGTTAAACTGTGGATCTTCCGAATTGCGGTGAAAAAAAGCAAAAGTTTTTTAAGATTTCCTTTTAATCAAATTCGTTTGAAGGAAAAAAGAAAAACGGAAATGGATTTTCATTCGGCGGATAGTAAATTAAATAGTATCAAATCGATTTTTAATTTGCCATTACAGGAGCGAGAAGTTCTAATATTACATGATTTTTATTTATTTTCTGCAAAAGAGATTAGTGAAATTTTAAGCGTGCGACAGTCAAAGGTTCATGCTCGTATGGAAAGTGCTTATCAGAAGTTGAAGGATAATCTAGGTGAGGGAACGGCAAAGCTTACTAAAAATGATTATGACAAATTTATCGAGGTTCAATTAATTTATGCGAAAAAGAATAATGAGTGGCACCGAGAAAAGAACATTAACTCAAAACGATATCTCATTCCAACGATCGCGTTATGTTCTGTTATTTTCATCGGGTTTCTCGTTGTCATAAATTTGGATGACACTGCAGGAAATGACGATATTGATGAAGAGCAAGCGACAGAAGAGGAAGATGAATTGGTAGATGATGTAGAACAAGGTGAGATAGAAGAGAATCATGTAGAGGAAGTCCCTGAAGAAGAAATAGTCGAACCACAATTTGAGTGGGAAGAAGTGAACAGTCGGGAAGAAGTGGATAATTTTTATTCAGAGGTTGTTCCTCGTTTACATGAGGCAGAAGAGTATGGCTTAATAACTGAGATCAATGAAACAGCAACAATTGGAGAACTCGACTTAGAGCTCCATATCGAAAAAATGTGGCATACTTCGAATGGAATATACTTTTTTTATAGTATAGAGTATGATGAACGAATCCATGAAAGTGATTATTTGGATGCTATTTTTTCGATTAGGTCCAATGAATTTGGTCATGAAATGTATGGAATACGAGTTGGAGAAAAAGGTCTTATTTTTGATAACAAATTTTATCAAGTCGTTAAAACTGAACCTTTAAACCATTTAACACATGACGTTGTTGAATTTGATGAGGAACAGATCAGTTTAGGAGTAACCTTATATATTGATGACCGTATTTATGCAACAACAGATGCAATCGAGGTTGTGCATTCATATGATAGGGAGCTTGAAGAACAATATAAATATGATATCCCTGTACAGAAAAGAATAACAAAAAACGGAATTACAATAGATATCGATCGTATAGAAGTCGGTTTAGCTGGATATGAACTGTATGTGGACATTATTAATGAGCGCAGTGAACATTATTTAAATAATTTGTATGCATTTGTTGAAGCAGATACAGGGGAAGAGAGATTCATTTATATTTATGAGATGAGTAGGGAAGATGATCAAGAATATAAATTTGCCTTTGAATTATTTAATAAAGATACAACAGAGTTGAATATTACGTTCGATTCTGCCTCCTATACGAGCGATGATATTGTTGAGTTTAGTTTTGATGTTTCTCAATATGATGAAGAATTTTATGAACAGGATCAAACGTTTGAACAACCTATTGATTTAGTTGCTGAGGTGATGTATACGGAAGTTTACATTGATCATTATATTTTGAATGATGAAGGGATGGTCGTTCCGTTTTGGTTTCGATCTTTACATGATGAGATAAATTTAGATCAGCATATGTCTGTCGGAACAATTTCGCCAGGATTTGAAGACTTTCCTAATATGGTTAGAATAACGAACGAAGAGGATCAAACTCCAAGATACGTGATAAATCGTAGAGTGGATATTGGGGATGAAAATATAACGATTGATAAATATTTTGTTATTGATTCAGAAGAAATCCATATTGAGTGGTTGAATTTGTGGTATGACGTGTTAATAGACGAGACTGTTGTCATTGATTTAGAGTAATTTGATCTTAAAATTAAGAATGTGATCATAAATCCAAAAACTTGATCATAAAATCAAAAATTTGATCATATCGCCCGAAAAATTGATCATAAAATAGAGAATTTGCTCATAAATAGCTACTTCCTTTAACAAGTAAAAATTTAGCTCTGTTTCGTTCACGAGGCAGAGTTTTTCTAATTGGTTTCGTTTTGCATTTTTTCTTAGCCGCTTCGCTATTCGATAAAGTGCCTTTGCAATTTCCCGTCTGTTTAGTTTTTTAAAGTCGAAGCCAACCTTTTTTATGGTTATTTTTGCAAAGGATAAATAGGTTAAAACTGCAAATTGTATTAGTAAGGAGGTGATTTTTATGAGGAAAATGCTTTTCTCAATTTTATTTCTTTCCCTTCTTTTAGTTAATTTAACCGGATGTCAAAATGAAAACGAAGGGTCAGAAGGAAATCATGTGAACGAGGTTGAAGATCTTGTCAGCTTTGATACGACAAGAGATACGATGCCTCGGTCGTTAGTCGGTAGTATTACGGATTTAAATGATGATTTTACAAATGAAAAAAAAATTATAAATAAGCCTGAACGTGAGGAAGTGCGGGGGATTTATTTGAACCCGTGGGCGATTAAAGAGGAAGAAATTGGGCGTTTTATCGAATTTGTAAAAGCTTCACCTCGATTTAACGCGGTCGTAATGGATTTGAAGGATGATAATGGGAAGTTGACGTATAATTCGAATGTTGATTTAGTGAAAGAAATTGGAGCGGATGATGGGGCGGTCATTGCTGATTTACCGTCTTTTTTAAAAAGGTTTAAAGATGAGGGAATCTACACGATTGCTCGTATCGTAACGTTTAAGGATCCTTTTTTAGCGGAAAAAAAGTCGGAATGGGCGCTCCAAAGAAAGGACGGCTCCCTATGGCTCGGGCCGGATAGCGTCAAATGGCTCGATCCGTACCGAGAAAAAATGTGGACTTATGTGATGGATATCGTTGAAGAAATTGCTGATAGCGGCATTAATGAAATTCAATACGATTATATCCGTTTTCCTGAAAATGCGAAAAAGGTTGATCAGGAAGTAGAATATGCGAATGCGGATCAATTAAATAAAGATGAGCTGATTGAGAAATTTTTGAAATATTCAAAGGAACGTTTGGATCACTATCCTGTTTTAGTTTCGGCGGATGTGTTCGGTCTTGTTACGAGCTCAACAGATGATATGGGAATTGGGCAAACGTGGGAAAAGATGGCACCGCACATAGATTTTATTTCTCCAATGAACTATCCATCTCATTATTCAGCACAATCGTACGGGTTACAAGAGCCGAATGATGAGCCGTATGCATTAATTAAGGCAGCTATGGAAGATGCCCTTGAAAGAAATCAAAGCTTGGAAATAGGTGAAGAACAGGCCGCGACGATTCGGCCGTGGCTACAAGATTTTAATTATAAACGGACATATACGAAAGATGATGTGCTAGCTCAAATTAAAGCATTAAATGATCTCGGAATTAATGAATATTTAATTTGGAATCCATCGAGTAAATATACTGAATTAGATTGACTTATTAAATCGATCCTCTAATGCTGCTGTATCACAATTAGGGGATCGTTGTTTTAGCCAAAATTTATGGTAAGGTTCACGTGAAGTTTTAGACCATCCCGCGTTAATATCATCACCACTCGCAGACCTCTTTGCAATTCAGGCATAAATATTACTAAGTCTGCTCGCAAACCCCTTATAATTTCGGCATAATATCACTAACGACCGCTCGCAGCCTAGACAATTTTGCATTGAAATCATTAAAGTCTCCCGTAGCCCCGAGCATTTCCGCGTTATCGTCAATTCTCATTCCAGACCACCGCAATTTCACGTTAACGCTGGGATTTTAATTTTTACAGTAAATTGTTCCTGTTTATACGTAAAATCTAAAAGCCCGTTATATTTACGAACGATATCGTGTACAATTTTTGTTCCGTAGCCTCTTTCTTCGCCTTCTTTCGTTGAATGGCCAAATGATTGATACAGTTTATCGAGGATATGAGTTGGAATGGGCATGGAATCATTTTTACATATTAAAATAAATAAGCCACTCCGCTTGAAAAATTCAAGGGATAAATACGCTTGGTTTCCTCGATTGTTTTGCCATTCTTCACAAGCTTCAATGCTGTTCGAGAGCAAATTACCAATTAGGGAGACAATTTCTTGATCGGTCATCGGTAAAGAAGAAATCGGAATGTCCAAATCGTAATCCGTTGATATGCCGAGCTTTGTTGCTTTTCGATAAGAGCTATTTAAAATACCTGCAACAATGCCTTTTTCTCCTTTAATCGACATATTCGTCTCTTCATAAGTACCGACGAGGTCATCTAAATACGTTTTCGCCTCGTTCATTTGCTTTTTTTCTAACATGAAATGTATGGCGGAAATATGTTTTAAAAAATCATGCCGCTCACTGCGAACTTTTTTAAACGTTTCATTCATTTGGTCGAGTTCTTTTTCGTAGTTCATCGTTTGTTTTTTCATTGCGGCGTCTTTTTTGGCAATGAAATGGCGTAGTCCTTCAATTAATATAAAGAGGATGAGTAAAATCCACGTATGCGTCGTATTCAAGTATAATAATAAAACGCCGATTTGGATGATAAAAATTAAACCGTTTATCTTTTTATCTAGTTGATCAATCACATACAAGGTGGATCGATTTAAAATAAGTGGCGTGACGATTGAAATAATCGCCGCTAATGTCATATGTATGGCGAAATTTATGTTTATAGGCTGCCAAATTAAATGGCAAAAAAGTGTTATTCCAATAATTAGCGAATAAAAATATACATTCAAATAAGTTCACCCTTTAAAAATAATGCTCTTGCAAAAATTTCACTTTATCCTTTGTAATCATCGCTTTTTCGTCAATGCCTTCGAAGGAGACGACGTATGAGTTTTTCGCATATAAAGAAAAGTTTTTTACATAATGAATGTTAATAATAAATGAGCGGTGAGATCGGATAAAGTCCCGCTCTCTTAGCTCTCCTTCTAATTCATTTAATGTTAAATACGTTTTAATCGTTTCGTTTTTCGTGTAAATTGTCGTTGATCGCCCCGAACGTTCGATAAAAATAATATCTTTCTTCTGGACGATATGAATGTCGTTATTCAGTTTTAAATAAAGTCTTCCTTTTATAGCGGAATGACGGGTTTTATTAAGTAATCGTTCGATTGATTTGACGAGTCGCTCCTTTGGGTAAGGCTTCATAATGTAGTCGTGTACATTGAGCTCAAACGCGTGAACGGCATACCCACTCACTGCAGTTACGAAAATGACTTCAATATTTAGAGCGTGGGAATGAATGATATCCGCCAGTTCATAGCCTGATAAATCCGGCATTTCGATATCAGCAATTAAAACGTCAATCGTCTCTTTTTTTATTTGTTGATAGGCATCTTCAGCAGATGTCGTGGCAAAGACAATCTCAATCCCTTCAATGGCTGAGACAATCGCATACATTTTGTCTAAATCAATTTGCCTATCGTCAACTAATCCTACTTTCATGATTTATCCTTCCTTATTTCGTTCCATATTTTCTATTTTAACATTAAATATTTTTAATTTGACCAATTCGCGACATAAAACAACCTTTTCGCGACATAGGTGAAGAAGTACTCCTTGTTTCAATGTACGATTAAATCAACGATAACAAGAAGGGAGTTATTTAAATGATTGAAGTAAAGGATGTGTCGAAGCGGTTTATAGATAAGAAAAGGCATGTTACGGCGTTAAACCATGTTTCTTTTACGGTTGAAAAAGGGCAAATAGTCGGTTTATTAGGAGAAAATGGTGCGGGTAAAACGACATTGCTGCGAGCCATAGCTACACTTTTAAGTATAGATGAAGGAAATATTTTAGTGGACGGCTATGACACGGTTAAAAATCCAGAAAAAATTAAGACGAAAATGGGTGTTTTATTCGGTGGTGAGACAGGGCTTTATGACCGGTTAACCGCTCGGGAAAACTTAAAATATTTCGCTGCGTTATATGGTATGAGTAAGCATGAGACGAAAGTGCGAATCGATGAATTATCGCGAATGTTCGGGATGCGAGACTTTTTAGACCGGAAAGTGAAAGGATTTTCTAAAGGGATGCGCCAAAAGCTTTCGATTTCTCGCTCAATTATTCATGATCCAGAAATTATTTTATTTGATGAGCCAACAACGGGTCTTGATATTACAGCCTCGAATGTGTTCCGCCAGCTCGTTCATCAATTAAAGCAACAGGATAAGACGATTATATTTTCAAGCCACATCATGGAGGAAGTTTCGATGTTATGTGATTCTGTGGCGATGATTCATAAAGGGGAAATCGTCTATCACGGTATGCTAGAAGATTTGTATGCAGAAGAAGATAGTAGAGATTTGAACTATATTTTCATGAGTAAGCTAGTGAGGGGAGATGGCGATTATGCTTCGTAAAGTTTATTTTAAAGAGCTAAAAGATGCTTTTCGTGATCAAAGAACATTGTTATTAACGGTTTTAATACCGATTATTATGATGACAGGCCTCGTTCTATTTTATGAATTTACATTTTTCTCAAGTTCTGAAGGGGAGGAATATGACCTTGCTATTTCAGAAGGGATTGGGGATGAGGAAAGGACCGTTTTTCAAGAGCATGAAAATATTAATTTAATTGAATTCGCTGATCCTGTTGATGCCGTTATTGAAGGGGAAGCACAAGCTGCTGTTATTTTCGAAGCTAATTTCTTTGATAAGCTTGACACCCATGAAACGACGGAAGTTACGATTTACGGTGATACCTTTAGCCGTAATTCATCAAATTTAATCCAGGAAGTGACGCTGGCGTTAGCTACTTTTGAAAGAGCGGTCGTTTTAGAGCGTCTATTAGCAGAAGGAATTGATCATGAAATAATCGTTCCTTTTACGATTGAACAGAGCGAAATTTCAGAGGAGTCAATGCCCCTCAATTTATTAGCCATGCTAGTTCCGTTAATGCTCATTTTAGCTATCGGCATTGGGGCGAGCCCATCTGCTTCAGATTTATTCGCTGGAGAAAAGGAACGAAAAACGATGGAAGCTTTACTCATGACTCCTGTCAAAAGATCAACATTATTAATCGGTAAATGGCTCGCGATAACAACGATTGGTGCAGTGATAGGAATCATTACATTACTCGTCGTTTTATTAGAAATACAGTTTTTCACGGAACATTTATTAAGTGCTTTCCAAGAAACTGAAAATATGTTTTTAATCTTTGCGATGATTGCTTTAATTGCGATTGCTTATGCAGTTTTCTCAGCGGCAATTTTAATGTTAACGAGTATTGCAGCAAAAACGGTGAAAGAATCCCAAAGCTATAGCACACCTGTGATGATGATTGCGATTGTCCCAGCGATGCTCACTCAAACAATGGGCGTTCACGAATTTAATTTATTCCATTATTCTGTACCAATTTTAAACTTCTTTACGATTAATAAAGAGCTTCTTTTAGGAATTATTAATATTGAACACATTTTAATCGTGATTGGCACAAACCTTTTAGCTGGAATCATTCTGTTTGCCATCTGCCGCATGATGTTTATGAAAGATAAATGGGTGATGGATTAAACGGGGGAGTTCTAGGGAGAATGATTAGGCGTTTGGAATTTAACGCAGTTTTGGATTAAACATGCAAGACTTATATTAGAGTATCGCAGTCATGGATTAGGCATAAATATTTTAAAAACCACCGCTTTTGTTTTTAGCGGTGGATTTTTTGTAGGAGGGAGGTTTGTCGGGTGTGAGAGTGAGTCTATCGAAGTTCCAGTTTGACAGTCATAACTCCGCGCTAAACTAATCCAAATTCCGGCTCCCCAACCTCCGACCTAAGCTTTCCTCTAATTTCCTTCTATATTATAATTAAAAAAAGTCTTACTTATAAGGGGTGGAGGTTTTGAAGGAATGGAAGATTGGTGCAGGTATTTGTACGAATGAAAATAATGAAGTTTTAATGGTGTTGCAAGGAAAGCCTGAGGAAGAGAAAAAGTGGGCGGTGCCAGCTGGTGTTGTGAAAAATGGAGAAACTTTTGAACAATGCTGTGTTCGTGAAGTTTTTGAGGAAACAGGTTATGAAGTAAGTATTATTGAGAAAGTTTTTGAGAAAGAAACGGATATATCAACAGTGAGTTATTTTTTAGTTGAAATAACCGGGGGAAAAATGTCAATTCAAGATCCAGATCAATTAATTTACGATATTAAATGGCGTTCGGTATTTGACATGGCTGATGACGAGTTCGGTTTTCCTGAAGATAAAAAAATGCTTATTGATTTATTCAGTAAAAGTTTAATTTAGGAACAGGGGCGATGATATGATACGTGAAGCAAAATTAGCGGATATTCACGACCTTGCCTATTTGATGGGGGAGTTAGGGTATCGAACAACGCCGACTCAGATGCAAAAAAGAATGGAAGTCATCATGAGGGAGGCAAATTACTACACACTCGTTTTTGAAAGAGAAAAACAAGTCATCGGGATGGTCGGCATGATAAAAGGGTATCGTTATGAAAGTGATATTCCTTACGTTCGGATTGTAGCAATGGTTGTTGACTCTAAATATCGAGGAGTCGGTATCGGTAAGGAACTCCTTCAAGCTGCGGAAAATAAGGCTAAGGAGCTCGGAGCAAATATGGTCACGTTAAATAGTGGCAATAGGGAAGAAAGAAGTAATGCCCACGCCTTTTATACGTCGCAAAACTACATAGGATCCGCAACAGGCTTCTATAAAACTTTGGAGTGAGAAAAAATGAAAGGTACATTGCATCATATTGAGTTATACGTTAGTAATTTACAAGAGTCGAAAAAGTTTTGGAGCTGGTTTTTACAAGAGTTAGGCTATGATGAATTTCAACAGTGGGATGGCGGAATTAGCTATAAATTAAATGATACATATATCGTTTTTGTTCAGGCGGATGAGAAATATTTAGATATTCCTTATCATCGGAAGCGGGTCGGCTTAAATCATTTAGCGTTTCATGCTGAATCCCGCGCTGAGGTTGATCAGATGAAGGAAAAATTAAAAGAAAAAGGCATAACTATTTTATATGAGGATCAATATCCGTTTGCGGGCGGACCTAATTATTATGCGCTCTATTTTGAAGATCCTGATCGAATAAAAGTGGAATTAGTGGCTCCGGAATAATATTCTGAAGCCACTTTATTTTTTCTTAATAATCGCAATAATAATTTGCACGATAAGGGAAATAAGCGCGATAATAAATGAACCAAATGCGAGTAACACAATGATATACGTTTCCACATTAAATACCTCCAAATCTCTTTCTTATGTTTGTCCATATTATACGATAACGGAACATATGTTCGCAATCAAATTCAAAAAAATAAGTCCTTTTTACTAAATATGTGGATAAATAGTCCCACCGAGTTCAATTTGAGCATAAACTGAGAAATTCGCGCATAAAATTAAAAATCCGCGCATAAAATCAGAATTCCGCGCTTAAACATAAAAGTTCGCGCATAAACAGAAAGCTTCGCGCATAAACGCTACGAATTTTAAATCCAGCTCCAGAATCTTGTCTAGTTCTGTTTATTTTCCCAACGATTGCACAAAATAGAGATGATACATAGTTGAGATGTGAAAGGGGCTATGAAATTGAAGTTAAATTTATCTCAAAAATTAATTCAAAGTCATTTAGTATCTGGAGAAATGAATCCAGGTGAAGAGATTGGTTTAAAAATTGATCAAACGTTAACACAAGATGCAACGGGTACGATGGTGATGCTTGAGTTAGAAGCGATGGGAGTCGAACGGGCAAAAACGGAAGCGTCCTGTCAATATGTTGATCACAATTTAATTCAAGATGACCACCGAAATGCCGATGACCATTTATTTCTTAGAAGTGCGGCGAAACGATTTGGGCTTTATTTTAGTATGGCGGGAAATGGTGTTAGTCACCCTGTCCACATGCAGCGCCTCGCCAAACCTGGTAAAACGTTACTCGGTTCAGACAGTCATACGTGTGCTAACGGCTGTATGGGAATGCTCGCAATGGGTGCGGGTGGAATTGATGTGGCGATGGCGATTGCGGGTGAGCCGTTTCATGTCAAAATGCCGCAAATTTGGGGTGTGAAACTGACAGGTAAGCTCCCCGATTGGGTTAGTGCGAAAGATGTGATTTTAGAAATGTTAAGACGTCATGGTGTAAAAGGTGGCGTCGGTAAAATTATTGAATATTACGGTCCAGGGGTGAAAAATTTATCCGCAATGGACCGGCATGTGATTGCGAATATGGGCGCGGAGCTTGGTGCGACGGCTTCTGTTTTCCCTTCGGATGCGGAAGTTAAGCGATATTTAAAAACGCAAGGTAGGGAGGAAGATTGGGTTGAATTAAAGGCTGATCGAGGCTGTGATTATGATCTTCACGAAGAAATTGATTTATCTGAACTTGTCCCGTTAATTGCAAAACCGTCAAGTCCAGGTAATGTTGTTCCAGTAAGTGACGTTGCAGGTGAGCCTATTTACCAATCGTATATCGGTTCATCGGCAAATCCTGGGTACCGTGATTTTGCCGTTGCTGCTGAAATTGTTAAAGGAAAACGGATTAAAGACGGACTTTCCTTCGACATCAATCCATCATCACGACAAATTTTAACCCAGCTCGTTGAACATAGTCATATTGCAAGCTTACTTTCGGCTGGCGCACGTCTTCACCAAGCGGGTTGTAACGGATGTATTGGGATGGGTCAAGCCCCTGCATCAGGGAGAAACAGTTTAAGAACGACACCGAGGAACTTTCCTGGTAGGTCTGGAACAAAAGAGGACAGTGTCTTTCTATGTAGCCCAGAAACAGCTGCGGCATCTGCTTTAACGGGTGTTATAACTGACCCAAGAACATTGAAAATGCCGTATCCAAAAATTAAAGAGCCTGAAAAAATCGATCTAACCAAGGATAAAGGATTGTTGGAAGAACCGAGCTATGAACCAGGTACCGTCATCGAATTAGTGAAAGGACCTAATATTAAATCGATTCCTGACTTGACTCCAATTGAAGACAGCTTTGAAGTTCCTGTTGCCTTAAAAATGGGCGACAATATTTCTACAGATGAAATATTAGCAGGAGGTTCCCGCGTTCTACCTTATCGAAGCAATTTGCCGCACATTAGTACATTTACTTTTGAAATTGTTGACGATACGTATTACGAGCGGGCAATGAAATTAAGGGATGATGGAGGGCATGCGATAGTAGCCGGCTACAATTACGGTCAAGGCTCAAGTCGTGAACATGCCGCCCTTGCACCGAGGTATTTAGGGTTAAAGGCCGTTTTAGTGAAAGACTTTGCCCGTATCCATTTACAAAATTTAATAAACTTCGGTATTTTGCCTGTTACTTTTGTTAATGAATCCGATTATGACAAGCTCGAACAAGGTGATATGTTGCAGTTTGAAAATATTAAACAAGCGATTCAACAAGGTAAGCAATTTAATATTACCGTTAAAGGGGAAGGGAAAAATAAAACTATCCCTGTAAAGCATAATTTAACGAAAAGGCATATCGAGTTAATTTTAGCTGGTGGAATAATTAACTGGATAAAAACTAAACAAGAAAGTAGGGTGTAGATGATGGGATCACAAGAATTTAAATGTAAAGCATGTGATGGTGAAGGGCTCGTCCGCGATGATGAGTATTGGCAATATACTTGTCCTGTTTGCCACGGAGATGGATTTGTGGCCCAACATGAAAAAGGTCAAAGCAGAGTAAGTGATGTCGATGGAAATCATCGAATTTTAGATTGATGTGAAAAGCTATTCTTAAGCTACTATTTGGCTTAAGAATAGCTTATTTTTTTAAAATTAGATTTCTTTTAGATAAAAGCAGTGAAACTAGCCCAGCGCTGAGCAATTATGCCTCTTTCCATATTGTTATTTGATAATATAAATATAGTGATTAATTAGAGGTGAGCTTTTTGGCTTGGGATATTTTAAATATCATTGGAACGATGGCTTTTGCGATAAGTGGAGTCATTATCGCCTTAGAGGAAAAGTATGATCTGTTCGGTGTTTATTTATTAGGCTTTACGACCGCATTTGGTGGAGGGATGGTTCGGAATTTATTATTAGGATTACCGATCTCTGATATATGGCAGCAAAACATGTTATTTATTATCGCTTTTATAACGATGACCATTATTTATATCGTTCCTAAAAATTATTTAACGAATTGGTTAAGGGCATTACCTTTCTTTGATGCGATTGGTCTTGGAGCCTTTGCAGTACAAGGTGCAATGTTCGCAAGCCATGCTGGACATCCGCTCATTGCAGTCATCGTCGCTGGTGTATTAACTGGCGTTGGCGGTGGAATGATTAGAGATATTTTAGCAGGGAGAAAACCCCTCGTTTTGCATAAGGAAATCTATGCGTTATGGGCTGTTTTAGGTGCATTCGTCGTCGGGTTAGACCTATTTGATGAAACGTGGCAGCTCGTTTCCGTCGTATTTGTCATTGTTGTTTTACGAATGCTTTCAGTCATTTATAAATGGGAATTACCCGTCCGTCAATATCATTAATTTTTTTCATCTCAATGCGTCCGATTAAATCGGGCGTTTTTTTATTAAAAAAACGTTCCAAACGTTCCTCATCGTATTCGTAATGGGAAATTCCGCGCAAATCCGAAAAGTTCCGCGCAAATCGAAAAAGTCCCACTCAAATCCGAAAAGTTCCGCCCAAACCCCAAAATTCCGCCCAGCTCCTCAATGCTCTGCGGCTCACCAAAATTTCCGCTCAATCCCCTTAGAAATCAGTCACTATCCCCCAATAAGTAAATTAAAAAATTAGCCGAAAATCACCTTTAATTAACGCCGTTGTGAAATAATTCACAGTTCCGTCATTTTTCATCCCGAGAAGTGTGATGTTTGTCACATTATGAATTCTTATCCTCTTTTATTATAAAGACATGAAGGGTGCAAAAAGGAGGTTTTATCAATGAGTTCAGTAAGTGAAAAAAAGCAAGAGCAACATGAACTCCATGAACAGCATGAAAAAGAAGAGCCAAAGCTACACGGCGCCTTCGCATCGGTCTTAATACTCGGTGCTTTTATTGTTGTTTCGTGGGTCGCGATTTACTTCCTATTTTTAAGTCGATAACCGTAAGGAGGGTAAAAGATGCACATTCATAAGCTTGAAAAAGTTTGGTTAATTATTGGAACTGTTACGTTAATTGCTTTTTTAACGACGATTGGACTTCAAGCATTTACAGAAGAGCATAAAGCACCACCAAGTGAAAATGAAATTATTGATCCTGAAAAAGTATTGGAAACAGCACCTTTCGATGATCCAGGTTTAAAACAAGTCGGTGAGAATGAATATGAGCTTGTCATTGTTCTACAATCATACTCATTTACACCTAACAAAATTGAAATACCTCAAGGGGCAGAAGTTAAAATTATTGTAACGACAGCGGATGTTGTCCACGGTTTTGAAATTGCAGGTACAAACGTCAATATGATGGTGACACCTGGCTATATTAACACGATGACATATACATTTGACAAACCTGGTAGCTATTTAATTTTATGTAACGAATATTGCGGAATTGGGCACCATCTTATGAGCGCTGAACTGGAGGTGATTTAAATGTCAAAAATATTAAAAGTAAGTAAGCTAGACGGTAAATTAAGTATGGCACATTTTATCGTTGCCTTTGTTTCTGTCGGGTTAGCTGGTTTATTCGGATTAATTCAGACGTTAGTTCGGAGTGAATTAATTACCTTACCTTCTTTTATTAACTATTACCAACTCTTAACTGCACACGGCGTACTAATGGCACTAATATTTACAACATTTTTTATCTTTGGTTTCTTGCATGCAGGGATGAGTCGTACAACAGGAGAGTTAACACGTGGAAATAGACGACTAGCTTGGATCGGTTTTTGGCTAATGACAATCGGTACGGTTTTAGCAGCGTTAATGATTGTTGTAGGTGAGGCCACGGTATTGTATACGTTTTATGCACCACTTCAAGCATCACCATTGTTTTACATTGGTTTAGCACTTCTAATTGTAGGTACTTATTTTTCTGGGATGTCAACAATCTTCCAATATAATAAATGGAGAAAAGATCATCCTGGTGAAACGAGCCCATTATTTGCGTACATGGCTGTAGCGACCGTTGTCTTATGGTTTGTCGCAACAGTTGGTGTCGTCATAACCGTATTATTCCAATTCATCCCATGGTCATTCGGATGGGTTGAAACGATTAATGTCAGCTTATCACGTACATTGTTCTGGTATTTCGGTCACCCATTAGTCTATTTCTGGTTACTACCAGCTTATATGGTTTGGTATATTATGTTACCGAAAATACTCGGCACAAAAATATTTAGTGACTCGATGGCAAGATTAGCATTTATCCTTTTCATCCTTTTATCATTCCCAGTTGGCTTCCACCACCAATTACTAGAGCCAGGAATTAATGAAGGATGGAAGTTTATCCAAGTTATTTTAACATTTGCGGTCATCGTTCCATCATTAATGACAGCCTTTGCTTTATTCGCAACATTTGAAATGAGGGGCCGTGCACTTGGATCTAAAGGGATTTTTGGTTGGTTCAAAAAGCTTCCATGGAAAGATGTTCGATTTGTAGCACCATTTATTGGAATGCTCGCGTTTATTCCAGGTGGAGCAGGTGGAATCATTAACGCAAGTAACCAAATGAACCAAGTCATCCATAATACGATTTGGGTAACAGGGCACTTCCACTTAACAGTTGGTACGACAGTTGCTCTAACATTTATCGGTGTAAGTTATCTCATTGTCCCGCATATTAGAGGACGTGTTTTAACGAAGCGGGCCAACAGTTTAGGGATATATCAGTCCGTGCTTTGGGCAGTCGGAATGCTCATTATGTCTGGCGCAATGCATTTCTCAGGTTTATTAGGTAACCCGAGAAGAACTCAAGTGACAAGCTACGGAGGTCATGAAGTTGCATCAGGCTGGGGTGCATATGAAGTTGCGATGGCAGTTGGTGGAACCATCCTATTAATCTCTATTATTCTATATATCGGATTGATCATTTACTTAGCATTTTTTGCACCAAAAGGAGTAGAAGAGTTCCCAATTGGAGAACTAGCGGAACAAAACTTAAAGCTTCCAGCGATTATGGAAAATTGGAAAGTTTGGATTGGTATTGCAATCGGGTTAATTTTATTCGCTTATTCAATCCCAATCATTGATATGATTCAAAACGCACCACCAGGATCACCAGGATTTAAGTTCTGGTAAAAGATTTATAGCTTTAAAAATGATCTCACTATTAATTAGTTGAGATCATTTTTTACTTTTCAATGATATGTGAAAGGTATAAATGATATAATGCTAGTAAGGAGGAGATACAAATATGAAGCGACATGAAGCTTTAAATCCGTTATCTCATCATCACCACCATGCTTTAAAAATAAGTTTACAATTGAAACGAGCTGGGACAGACGAAAGTGACCTATCGTATAAGGAGCTAATGCGAGATTTAATTGAGTTTTGGAACGTTGATGGTGAAAATCATTTCCGGGATGAGGAAGAAGTTTTATTTCCTATCTACTTACAATATTCAGCAAGTGACGAGCATTTAGTGAAAGAAGCACTATTTCAACACGCAAAAATTCGTTCCCTCGTACATAAATTAAGAAATACGACAGAAGCGCAGTACGATGTGATGAATGAACTTGGAAAATTATTGGACGAACATGTTCGCCTTGAGGAAAGAGAACTTTTTCCAATCATAGAGAAAACAGTGCCAGAAAAGTATCTATATCAAGCAAATGGCCAGTTTCACCGTGACTCTTATAGTGGTTTTTAAACGAATCAGTAAATTTTAAGCATTTTTTAATGTTTTTTGTCATCAATTTTGATAAAATATAGTCTAAATATATAAAATTAGTTTGAAAGGGATTGTGAAGGTGAGAAATCAATTATGACCGGTCAGGATTGGGCGTATTTATTAACAATCGTTGTTCTGATTGCATTTACAGCTTTTTTTGTTGCATCAGAGTTTGCGATTGTCAAAATTCGAAGTAGCACAATCGATAATTTAATTAAAAAAGGTAGTAATAAAGCAAAAGCAACAAAGAAAATTGTATCAAATTTAGATGAGTATTTATCGGCTTGTCAATTAGGTATTACGATTACAGCATTAGGTTTAGGTTGGATTGGTGAGCCGACTGTTCAAAGTTTGCTCAGACCATTGTTTGAAGCTTTAGAATTGTCGGATCGCATGACGTATCTATTATCTTTTCTAATTGCTTTTATAATTATTACGTTTTTACACGTTGTAATTGGGGAATTAGCACCGAAGACATTGGCATTACAGAAAACAGAATGGATTGCTTTAAATTTAGCTCAACCTCTTATATGGTTCTACCGAATTATGTATCCATTTATATGGCTCCTTAACGGCTCAGCTCGATTATTAACAAGAGCATTTGGAGTAACGATGGATAACACGGAAGAAGCGCATACTGAAGAAGAGCTGAGGATCATTCTTTCCGATAGTTATGACAGTGGAGAAATTAATCAGTCAGAATATAAATATGTCAATCGTATTTTTGATTTTGATAATCGTTTAGCGAAGGAAATTATGGTTCCGCGTATGTACGTGGAAGTATTTGAACATGATACGACGATTGAAGAATTTTTACAGCAAGTCGGCAATTTGAGATATACGCGATACCCTGTCGTTAAAGGGGATCATGATCATATTATTGGCTTAATTAATTTGAAACAAGTACTTACATCAATCAACGAAATTCAAGATATGAAAAATGAAACGATTCGTACGTTTACGCGTCCGATTATTCGGGTGATTGAAACGATTCCAATCAAATTACTTCTTAAGAAAATGCAAAAAGATCATATTCATATGGCTGTTTTAGTTGATGAATATGGCGGGACATCTGGAATTGTTACCGTAGAAGATATTTTAGAAGAAATTGTTGGTGAAATTCAAGACGAGTTCGATACAGAGGAACAAGAGTTAATTTATAAAATTAAAGATAATCACTATATTTTTGACGGTCGTGTATTAGTCGACGAAGTAAATGAACTACTTGATCTAGAAATTGAAGTCGATGAAGTAGACACGATTGGTGGTTGGTTATTAACCGAAAATCCTGATCTAAAAGAAGAAGGAAAAGTTGAATACGAACAGTTTTTGTTTATCATTAAAAAAATAGATCAATATTCGATTCGAAAAGTCGAAGTGAAAAAACAAGATAAGCAACCTGTCGTTCAAGAGGAATAATTTAAGTTTATAAATATTTTAAATGAATGAGATATAGGAAGGGGAATCCCTTCCTATTTTTTTGGTTGTACAATAAATGGTGTTGATGTCAGTGCGATCTAAGCTATAGTAAAAAGATTTTATACATTTAAAGTTTGTTAGGTAGCTAATAATACTTTTAAAAAACGTCTAAT
>CALKAL010000018.1 GCA_937983065.1 uncultured Bacillaceae bacterium
TTACGAAAGGGCTGTTATCGTTAAACGAGCTGAATCAACCGATTGGATGAAAAAAAATAGAGGATTGTGCAAGAGGATGTTTCAAATAGATGCAGCACGGGCGTTATTTGAGCATATACCCGCTCTGGAAATATACTTCGCTTTTACCCACAGGGCACAAGCTCGACATCTGCGAAATCCTTCGCAGTGTCTCCTACGCCGGTGGAGCTGGTGAGCCTCCTCGTGCATTCGCACTGTGGGGTCTCACCTAGGCTCTTCCTCCCGCAGGAGTCTACGTATATTTCCAGAGCTAGATTTGCTTATTGTTTATTTTTATAACCTGTCATACTAACTATATCCCATCCTCAATCTATAAATTAATCAATTTCGCGGTATAGCCCAATCACTTTACCTAATATCGTTACATGGTTTAAAATGATCGGTTCCATCGTTGAATTTTCAGGCTCTAGTCGATAACGGCCTTCTTCTTTAAAAAATCGTTTTACAGTCGCTTCGTCCTCATCCGTCATTGCAACAACGATATCTCCGTTGTTAGCAGATGGCTGTTTTCGAACGATAACGATGTCACTATCATAAATTCCCGCTTCTATCATACTTTCACCTTGAATCGTCAATGCGAAAATATCATCTTCTGAAACCGTTATATTTTCAGGAATCGGAATATAGCTCTCAACGTTTTCGATTGCTGTAATCGGTTCTCCAGCAGTTACTTTCCCAATGAGTGGAGCATAAAGTGCCTTTTTCTCTTCAACTGCACGATAAGCGTCATACGTAATCTCTATTGCTCTAGGTTTAGTCGGGTCTCTTTTAATATAGCCTTTTTTCTCTAATTGTTGTAAATGACCGTGCACAGTAGAACCTGATGCTAGTCCAACAGCTTTAGCAATTTCTCTTACAGAAGGTGGGTATCCTTTTTTTCTTACTTCGTCTACGATAAATTCAAATATTTTCTTTTGTCTTGCAGAAAGATTACTCATTCAAACATTCACCCCTAAAATATAATCTTAAAAACATTATAGCATTAGCTTTTTTAATAAGCAAACATTCGTTCTAATTGTTCGTATAGCTTGTCATCTATCGGGTGAAAATATACAATAACTACGAGTAAGTTAAAGGAGTTAATAACGATGTTTCCAAATGAAAAATTAAAGCGAATTAATGAGCTAGCCCAAAAAGCAAAAACGACGGGATTAACCGATAAAGAAAAAGAAGAGCAACAACAGCTTCGTGAAGATTATTTATCGATATTCCGTTCGGCATTTAAAAACCAGCTTCATTCCCTTAAAGTGATTGATCCAGAGGGTACAGATGTTACACCACAAAAACTAAAAGATAGTAAAGAAAATAGGAAAAAACATTAAAATGAAACAGCTTGTCATAATGACTAGAAAAGTATAGGATTGATTATGGTATAGGCTTACGGAATATGAAAGGGGATAAACATGAGTCACTCTATTGAACAACTATCAATTAATACTATTCGTGCTTTATCAATTGATGCTATTGAAAAGGCAAAGTCAGGTCACCCTGGGATTACGATGGGTGCTGCTCCAATGGCGTACACACTTTGGACGAAGGTGATGAATCACAATCCGAAAAACTCATCATGGTTTAACCGTGATCGTTTCGTCCTTTCAGCTGGCCACGGATCAATGTTACTTTATGCGTTATTACATTTATCCGGCTACAATGTGACGATTGATGATATTAAAAACTTTCGTCAGTGGGGCTCAAACACACCAGGACATCCAGAGTACGGGTATACAGATGGTGTAGAAGCAACGACAGGTCCACTAGGTCAAGGATTTGCTATGGCTGTTGGTATGGCTATGGCAGAACGATTTCTTGCTTCTAAATTTAATCAAAAAGATCATAATATTGTAGATCATTATACGTACGCCCTTTGTGGTGATGGTGATTTTATGGAAGGTGTTTCTCAAGAAGCGGCTTCGTTAGCTGGTCATTTAAAGTTAGGTAAACTCATCGTATTATATGATTCAAACGATATTTCCCTTGATGGGGATTTAAATCAAGCATTTTCTGAAAGTGTAGAAGACCGTTTTAAAGCATACGGCTGGCAAGTCATCCGTGTGGAAGATGGGAACGATACCGCCGAGATTGAAAAAGCTTTACGTGACGCGAAGGAAAATTCTGATCAACCGACACTCATTGAAGTAAAAACAGTGATTGGATACGGTTCACCAAATAAAGGTGGTAAATCTGATGCCCACGGTGCGCCTTTAGGTGAGGATGAAAGAAAGCTTGTTTATGATTATTATAAGTGGGCGTTTGAGCCTTTCCATGTTCCAGATGAAGTAAAAGCTCATTTTGAAAAAACGGTGATTGAACGAGGTAAACAATTAGAAAATGATTGGACAGACCGTTTAAACCGTTTTAAAGAAGAGGAAGAATCTTTAGCTAAGCAATTTGAACAAGCAATTAGTGGAGAGCTTCCGGTTGATTGGAAGGACGAATTGCCGGTTTATAATGTTGGTGATTCAATTGCAACGCGCTCAGCTTCGAGTGATATTTTAAATGCGATTGCTAAAAAAGTACCTTATTTCCTCGGTGGCAGTGCCGACTTAGCAAGTTCAAATAAAACGATGATTAAAAATGAAGAAGATTACAGTCCAGCTAATTACGCTGGAAGAAATATTTGGTTTGGAGTACGGGAATTTGCAATGGCCTGTGCGTTAAATGGAATGGCTTTACATGGTGGCGTTAAAGTTTACGGTGGAACGTTTTTCGTCTTTAGTGATTACTTACGTCCAGCTGTTCGTCTATCGGCTTTAATGAAAACACCAGTAACGTATGTTTTCACCCATGACTCGATTGCAGTAGGGGAAGACGGTCCTACGCATGAACCGATTGAACATTTACCATCATTACGAGCAATGCCTCAACTATCTGTCATTCGCCCAGCAGATGCGAATGAAACGAAAGCGGCATGGCAATTAGCTGTTGAAGGAAGAGACCGTCCGACAGCCTTAGTTTTAACCCGTCAAAATGTACCTGTATTACCGAATACGAGTGAATTAGCTGATGAAGGGGTAAAACGAGGGGCATACGTTTTAAACCGTGAAAATAATAGTGAACCAGATATTTTACTATTAGCATCAGGATCTGAAGTTCAATTAATTTTAGAAGCGAGTAAACAATTGAAGGAAGAAGGAATTACAGCTTCAGTCGTTAGTATGCCGAGCTGGGATTTATTCGAGAAACAAAATGACGACTATAAAGAATCAGTGATCCCGTCAAATGTTACAAAACGTCTCGCGGTTGAAATGGCCTCGCCATTCGGCTGGGAGCGATATACAGGCTCGGAAGGCGATATTCTCGGTATCGATACATTTGGCGCCTCAGCCCCAGGCGAGAAGGTTATTGAAGAATATGGATTTACAGTTGAAGAGGTTATTAAGCGCGTTAAAACGTTATTAAATCGATAAAGTTGTCATAAATTGACTTAAACTTTAATGAGTTGATGACGTGATATGACATGTTTCTAAATCGAATATTGATATGATATGTCCTAAAAAAGGAGGACATATCATGTATCAATATTCTCTCTATTTATTCAAAGCCCCTTACGCCGAATATTTTTATTTTAAAATTGATACGATCTATTACTTTTTAAAGGAATTAAGAAAAACAAACGGCTTAACTGAAGTAAATAACCCATTTAAAACTGTTGTCCATTCAATCAATGTGTTAGATATTGTCTTTCATTTACGATATTATTTGAACGATTTACACGTTGACGTTTATAATAATGTTATTACTGTAAAAGATAAGGAAAATGATTTATCGATATACGTTCACGAATATAGTTTAGAAATTTATGCCGATTCATTAGTAAGTGCAGATCGGTTATTTTTCCAGCATATTAAGTCATATTATCCCCATATTTTTGTTGCGAATTTTGAAAACAATGATTGCGGATGGATAACTCCTCTAGCAAAAAAGGAGCTTTATCGGTTATAATAAATTTTGTTAAAGAGATGATTTAAAAAGGGGATATACAGAAGGAGGATTTATAACGTATGAATACAATTTGGGTCGTGTTAATTGCCATTGGTGCATTAATCCTCGGGGTAGTTATTGGATTTTTTATCGCGAGAAAAACGATGATGAATTATTTGAAGAAAAACCCACCGATTAATGAACAAATGCTACGGACTATGATGATGCAAATGGGGCAAAAGCCTTCACAGAAGAAAATCAATCAAATGATGCGTTCAATGACACAGCAAATGGACAAAAAATAATAAATGAAAGAGGTAAACGGCTAAAGTTTATCTCTTTTTTGTTTTTTAGACACTTTTCACTAAAAAGTCATGTATAGTATGAGAAAAGATGTTGAAAATTTGGTAGCATAGGTTAGAGACATTGTTCATTCAACGTAATTAATATGAATAAACGGCGACACTATTATTAAACGGGATAATAAAATATTTATTTATCATTATCAGTATATAACCTTTATTTTACTTGAGATGTCGTTTTTACTATTTTCATCAGAAAAGAAATTGAGGTTTTAATAACGACCGAGGTAAACAATAAGAAGGAGATACAGAGGTGTCATTTAACCCATGGAAAGCTTTCTAACGATTACTGTGTCAATTATGGCGTTAATTAGTGCGTCAGTGATGATTGTTGTTCGTTCACGAGCTTCTAAACGACCGACATCACCGAAGAAAATTATTTTACCACCGCTTTTTATGAGTACGGGTGCTTTTATGTTTTTCATTCCTTATTTTAGACTATCGTGGATATTAGTTTTAGAATCTTTATTAGTCGGGATGATCTTTTCCACCCTTTTAATTATAACGACTCGTTTTGAGATAAAAGGAGAAGACATATATATTAAACCGTCAAAAGCATTTGTGTTCATTTTAATATTTTTACTCGCCGTTCGCATTTCTTTAAAATATGTATTAGGGCAAGAAATTGATTTAGGTGAATTGAGCGGTATGTTTTATTTATTAGCATTC
Organism: uncultured Bacillaceae bacterium; assembly: GCA_937983065.1. Lineage (GTDB taxonomy): Bacteria > Bacillota > Bacilli > Bacillales > Alkalibacillaceae > CALKAL01. The sequence continues at coordinate 4,992 of CALKAL010000018.1, forward strand.
GGGATGTTATTAACATGGCGTGTTGCGATGTTAATTAAATATAATAAATTAAAAAATCAAGCGATATCGGCTTAAAATAAAAACGAGCAAAGGAAAATTAATTCGTCCTTTGCTCGTTTTCTAATAAATGTTTGTATGGCTCGTAATTTATATTTTTACGATTTAAATGTTTTACTAAAAACTTATGATCCTTTTTCGGTGTTGCTAATATATAACCTTCAATAATAACGTCTAAAGTAATTTTCTCCTTTCGACGTTTCAATGCGAGCTCACCTATTTTCGCTGCAATTTTTTGTTTTGCAACGTCACGGAATAATTGGGGGACAGGGGAAACTAATTCATTTAATAAATCTTTCTCTTTATCGTCCCATAAATGGGCGGTTTCATTGACATAATGTTCTTCCCAGTCAATAATAGACCTACCATCTTCTTTAGGTAGTTTTTTTAAAAACTTGCGAAACATAAAAAACCCACCTATGGCTAATAACCCAATCATAATAAATCCCCAAAATATTAATAGATAAATGATGAAGCTTGACATATTATGACCACGCTTTCATAGAGTTTTAATGGGAGAGTAGTAAGAGTAATATTTTTTGCTTTTCCCTTAACTCATCATTTATTATAAAACGATAAATGCAAATTCACAAGAAAATAGACATGTCCAACATGTTTGTAATAAAAATTTTTTGGACAATTGTCTAATAATTGGCTAAAATAAAAATGAGCGCACCATATTCTTACATTTTACAACTTGTTTTTTATTTGAAGGAGGGTTTTCGATGGATAATCGATTAGCATCATTTTCTATGATAGAACTGTTTAGCACCCATAATAGCATCGGATTAGCTTCTCAGTTTTTAGAATGGCTTAATCGTGAACAATTACAAGTGGTTACAATTGTCGATGAAGGTCTGAACATCAATTTCGCCTCATATTCAGTGAAATCAATTTTAGGCTTTAATTATGAACAACTCATCGATAAAAAAATTACAGATTATATTCATCAAGATGATCTAGAGAAATTTTCTAGCTACTTAGAATCCCTTGATTTTAAAAAGAAAATTATCGAAATGAGATTTTTACATAAAGATGGTTACTACATCGATGCAAAAGCTTATTCAGGGGAAATTTATGATGATCAGTCGGATGAAAAATTTTACGTCATTTGTATTGTTGATTATACCGAGCATATTAAAGCGAAGGAAGCGCTAACGAATTCTGAAAAACTGTCAACGGTAGGGCAGCTTGCTGCGAGTATCGTTCATGAAATTCGAAACCCTCTTACATCCATTAAAGGATTTTTGCAATTACTAGAAAATAGTAAAGCGGATATACAGAAAGAATATATTCACGTGATGATGGATTCCATCGAAAAAATTGAGGCGATTACGAGTGAATTATTATATATATCTAAACCGACAACAAATGTCATTAAGGAAGAAGATATCGTTTCGATCGTTAAAGAAGTTTGCTTATTAATGCGTTCGCAAGCGATTATTAACAATATTGAACTTGTGTTTTCTCCCAAAACTGATTTTTTTCTCATTAAATGCGATCGGTCACAAATGAAACAAGTGATTATCAATTTAATTAAAAATGCGATTGAAGCAATGCCTGATGGGGGAACTATTAAAGTGACAATCTATAAAGATGAATATTTAACGGTAGATGTGATTGATGAAGGGGTAGGAGTCCCTGATAAACTTAAAAGTCGATTAAGCAACCCATTTTTCACGACGAAGGAAACGGGGACTGGCCTCGGCTTAATGGTCACTCAAAATATATTAAACGATCATAATGGTGTATTATCCATCCATGACAATGCCCCAAAAGGAAGTATTTTTAGAATTACTTTTAAACAATAAACCTATGATTTAAGTCAGCTTAACTAAGTTTAAGTTTTTAGATATTTGAAAATATATAAACAATCTATGATTCCCGTTTGAACGTTTTACTTATTTGCTATTTTCATATAAAATAGAGTTGAGTCTAATAGTATGCATGTATTTTTTGTGAAAAATTTTTAGATGTATATGAAACATCGAGGGGGTAAATGAATTGGGTAATTCCTTTAATGCAAAAAAACAATTTGAGTTAAACGGAAAAACTTACAATTACTATTATTTAAAAGCATTGGAAGAGCAAGGGCATGGAACGATTTCCAAGCTCCCTTATTCTATTCGTGTGCTTTTAGAATCTGTATTACGTCAACATGATGGGCGCGTCATTAAAGATGAACATGTGACAAAATTAGCGAACTGGGATAAAGGTAACACAAAAGTCGATGTACCTTTTAAACCATCCCGTGTCATTTTACAAGACTTCACAGGTGTTCCTGCTGTAGTAGACTTAGCTTCTTTACGTAAAGCGATGGTCGATATGGGAGGTAACCCTGAAGAAATTAATCCAGAAGTGCCAGTAGATTTAGTTATTGACCACTCTGTGCAAGTTGACCGTTTCGGTACGCCAGATGCTCTAAAACTAAATATGGAAATTGAATTTGATAGAAACAAAGAACGTTATGAATTTCTACATTGGGCACAAAAAGCATTCGACAATTATTCAGTCGTACCACCAGCAACAGGAATCGTTCACCAAGTTAACTTAGAATATTTAGCGAGTGTTGTTCATGAAATTGAAAAAGATGACGGCACATACGACGCTTTCCCAGACACATTAGTCGGTACGGATTCTCATACGACGATGATTAACGGTCTAGGTGTTTTAGGTTGGGGTGTCGGTGGAATTGAAGCTGAAGCAGGTATGCTCGGACAGCCGTCTTATTTCCCAGCACCTGAAGTGATTGGTGTTAAATTTACAGGATCGATGCCAGGCGGAGCTACTGCAACCGACTTAGCATTAAAAGTAACACAAGTATTACGTGAGAAAAACGTCGTAGGTAAATTTGTTGAATATTTTGGCCCAGGCTTGTCAGAAATGCCATTAGCCGACCGTGCAACGATTTCAAACATGGCGCCAGAATATGGAGCAACATGTGGTTTCTTCCCGATTGACGAAGAATCTTTAAATTATTTACGTTTAACAGGGCGTACTGAAGAACATATTCAATTAGTTAAAGAATATTTACAAAGAAACGACTTGTTCTATACTCCAGATCAAGAAGATCCAGAATTTACAGAGCTAGTTGAAATCAACTTATCTGAAATCGAACCGAGTCTTTCTGGTCCAAAACGTCCACAAGATTTAATTTTATTATCTGAAATGCAAGAGTCGTTCAAGAAAGCTTTAACAGCTCCTGCAGGAAACCACGGTTTTGGTTTATCAGAGGACGAAATTGATAAAAAAGCAACTGCTACATTAAGCGATGGTTCTGAAGTTGAATTAAAAACAGGATCTCTAGCTATCGCAGCAATTACATCTTGTACGAATACATCTAACCCACATGTTATGTTAGGTTCAGGATTACTTGCGAAAAATGCAGTTGAAAAAGGATTAGAAGTTCCTAAGCATGTTAAAACTTCTTTAGCTCCAGGTTCTAAAGTAGTTACTCGCTATTTAGAAGACTCTGGACTAATGGAGTACTTAAACAAGTTAGGATTTAACGTCGTTGGATACGGATGTACAACATGTATCGGTAACTCTGGACCATTATTACCAGAAATTGAAAAAGCTATCGTTGACAATGATTTAACTGTCGCTTCAGTTTTATCCGGAAACCGAAACTTTGAAGGACGTATTCACCCGTTAGTACGTGCTAACTATTTAGCATCACCACCGTTAGTTGTTGCTTATGCGTTAGCAGGTACGGTCGATATTGACTTAATGAATGATCCTTTAGGTAAAGATAAAGACGGAAATGATGTTTATTTCAACGATATTTGGCCATCTAGAGAAGAAATACAAGCAGAAATCTCAAAAGTCGTAACACCTGAGATTTTCCGCAAAGAATACGAAACAGTTTTTGATTCAAACGAAAAATGGAATCAAATTCAAACGACAGATGAGCCGTTATATGAGTGGGATGAAAGCTCAACTTACATTCAAAACCCACCATTCTTTGAAAGTATGTCAAAAGAAGCGAAAACAATTCAACCTATTAACAGCTTAAGAATTATCGGTAAATTTGGCGACTCTGTAACGACAGACCATATTTCACCAGCTGGAGCAATACCAAAAGATATGCCAGCCGGTCAATATTTAATTGAAAATGGTGTTTCACCACGTGACTTTAACTCGTATGGTTCCCGTCGTGGTAACCACGAAGTGATGATGCGTGGAACATTCGGAAACATTCGAATTCGTAATGAAATTGCTAACGGTCAAGAAGGTGGCTACACAACTTATTGGCCAACAGGTGAAATAATGCCTATTTATGATGCAGCCATGAAATATAAAGAAGACGGAACTGGGTTAGCTATTTTAGCTGGTCAAGATTACGGAATGGGAAGTTCCCGTGACTGGGCAGCAAAAGGTACTGACTTATTAGGTATTAAAACAGTTATTGCTGAAAGTTTCGAGCGTATTCACCGTTCAAACTTAGTCATGATGGGTGTTTTACCGTTACAGTTTAAAGAAGGCGAATCAGCGGATCATTTCGGTCTAACAGGTAGAGAAACGTTTGATATTGACATTAACGAAGATGTTAAACCTCGTGATTTAATTAAAGTGACTGCAACAGATGAAGAAGGCAACAAGACTGAATTTGAAGTGATTGCTCGCTTTGAAAGTGAAGTAGAATTAGACTACTACCGTCACGGCGGTATTTTACAAATGGTATTACGTGAAAGATTAAAAGCATAATAAATTTATGAATTATAATCACTCCAATTGAAATTCAATTGGAGTGATTTTTTTTGTTGTACAGTAAAGTTAGTTAGGGAAATTGGCAATTTAATTTGATGAAGATTTTTTTAGCGACAATCTTTAAATTGTTTATCTAGATTTCATCACGTAAATAATATTTGAAGACTACGGATAATTAGAAAGTCATTTTAACAAAAAAGTCATTAATTTTTGATTGTTTATGTAAAGAGAATGGATAAATTTTTGATATGATAAAGTCAGAGGCATTGTACTTGCCCTTTAAAAAGTTTCATATAATTAATCTTGAAGTATGAAGCAGACATACTCGAAAATTCAAAACCTTTGATTAAATTTAAGAAAACATTAATTGATTAAAATCGATTACCTATTAGTAGAATGTTTCTAGAAGGGAGAATTGTAACGATGAATTTTAAACAGTTGTTAGCTATAGGTGTTATATTAACTTTAATAGGGATTATCATATATGGTGTTGTTGCTGACAATAACGATGACGATGAATTTAATGGAATGATGACGGTTTACCCTGATGATGTAGACCCAGATTCTTTAGGTGTAGATGTTGGAGATGTCGCTAAAGATTTTCAGTTAAGAGATTTGGACAATAATTTAGTGAAATTAAGCGATTTTCAAGGGAAGAAGGTATTTCTTAATTTTTGGGCCTCATGGTGTGCGCCGTGTAAAGAAGAAATGCCAGATATGCAAAGACTATATGAGGAGTATAGTGATGAAGTAGAAGTTATCGCTGTTAATGTGACTGGTTCGGAAGTTAAAAGAAGTAATGTCGATGAATTTGTCGATGAATACAATTTTACTTATACAATCTTATTAGACGATAATAATAGCGTATCCAATGAATATTTAGCTTCTCAGCTTCCAACGTCTTATTTTATAAATAGTGAAGGAATTGTTCAATTGCCGCGGCATACAGGCCCATTAACGTTTGAAGATATGGAAGAGATTATCCAACAGCTTGATTAATATGTATAATTTTCCTCTAATCAGGTCATCCTATGTGTAAAAAGGAGACGATGGCATTGAGGAAAAAGGATTATTTATCTTTAGAAGCGTTAATAGAAAGTGAAAAGGAAAAAATATTAAACAATCCTGATGAACTCGAACGAATTTATGATAAGCTGGACGACCGGTTTGAATTAAAAGATCCGAAGCAATACCATGCATAATTAATAATATGTCATCCATAATAAAAATAAAGCTACAATAAGGAGGATGACATAATGGATAAACATCGTAATAAACCAAAGCCAGATGATCGTTCGGATAATGTGGAAAAGCTTCAGGAGAACATTGAGAATACGTTACACAACATAGATGAAGCTGAAGAATCGTTAGAATTTGCTTCTGATGAGCAGCAGGAGCAAATTAAAAAGAAAAATGAACGTAGAAAAGAATCAATCGAAGGCATGCGTGACGAAATAAAAGACGAATATCACGACCAACAGAATAATTAAACAAAACTTCCTAAAGTGGCTGTGCTTTAGGAAGTTTTTTTAATTTATACACTTTACTATCTCAGTGTACAGACGTATAATTAAAGTGAGTACTCACTCATTAATGACTATAAGGGGGATTAACATGTCGCATAAAATGGTGAGCGTTAAAGGTTTACATCATTCGTATGTGGATAATCTTGTTTTAAATAATATTAATTTATCGATTGATAAAGGAGAAATCTTCGGTATATTAGGTCCTTCAGGTTCTGGTAAGACAACATTAGTTAAAGCAATTGCAGGAATATTATCTATTCAAGAAGGGGAAATACATATTGACAAAACGAAAGTACCATCCCTAAGTTTATTACAGTCTATTGGCTATATGGCACAATCAGATGCTTTATATCATGAGTTAACAGCATTAGAGAATTTAGAGTTTTTCGCAAGTATTTATCAACTAGAGAGAAACAATCGAAAAAATGCAATTTTACATGTTTTAGACTTAGTTAATTTATCGGATTCGATTAATAAGGTTGTTGATCAATTTTCTGGTGGAATGAAAAGACGACTCTCCTTAGCATCATCCCTCATGCATCAACCAAAACTTCTCATTTTAGACGAACCAACAGTTGGAATTGATCCTATTATTCGTGAACAAATTTGGACGGAATTAAGGAAGTTGAAGAATCAAGGGGTAACTATCATTATCACGACACACGTTATGGACGAAGCAGAAAAATGCGACCGTTTAGCTATGCTACGAAATGGCGAAATAATTGCCTGTGACACCCCTGGGCAGCTTATGAATAATAGTGGCGCCAACCGATTGGAAGATGTGTTTTTAGTATATGGGAGGGATGAACAATGAAAATACTTGCTTTAGCCCGTCGAATTATAAGACAATTTAAAAGAGATCGGCGCTCACTTGCCCTATTGGTTATTGCGCCAATTCTAGTTATAACGTTAGTTTGGCTCGTATTAGACGGGGATAGCTATGAGCCTAAGATCGCTGTTGGGGATTTTCCAGATCAATTCACTCAAGCATTAAATGAATTGGATATAGATGTTTTAAAAATGAACGAGATTGAAATTGATGATGCGTTTAAAAATGGAGAAATTGATGCTTATGTTTACGTTGAGGCAAATCAACCTAAATTATTATTAGAAGGTAGTGATCCTTTAACTAACTCTGCAGTATTGGCAAACATTCAATCGATTTTTAATAATAGTGATGTACAAATAGAAATTGACTATTTTTATGGTAATAAAAATTTAAATATATTTGATCAAGTTGGCTCAACATTAATCGGATTTTTCGTTTTCTTTTTTGTGTTTATAATAGGCGGAATTTCATTTTTAAGAGAGAGAACACAAGGAACGCTTGAAAAATTATTATCAACACCGATTAAAAGATATGAAATTGTTTTCGGTTATTTATTAGGATTTGGTATTTTTATTGTTATACAATCTATCATTACGATTCTTTATTCCGTTTATGTTCTAGATGTATATATGGTGGGTAGCATTTTAGAGTTATTGTTTGTGACATTAATATTGTCAATGACTGCCCTCACTTTAGCAATTTTACTGTCAACATATGCAAAAAATGAATTTCAAATAATGCAGTTTATCCCGATCGTCATCATTCCACAAGCCTTTTTTACTGGTATTTTTAATTTAGATTCTATGGCAACTTGGATACAAGCTTTAAGTAAAGTAATGCCATTAACATATGGAGCAGATGCGATTCAACAAATTATGATTAAAGGAAATTCGTTACTGGATATCTGGGACAATTTAGTTATACTACTGTTATTTGCAATATTATTTATTGTATTAAACATTATGGCGTTAAAAAAACATCGGAGCTTATAATTGTGAAAGAGGGTAGATGACATGAATGAGAAAGATTTGCTCGAACAAATGAGTGAAGCAAATGAAACTAAAATAACACCAAAACAAGCTAAAATCATTCAAGCTGCGATAGAAACCTTTTCTGAAAAAGGGTATGCCGCCACATCTACAAAAGAAATAGCAGAAAAAGCGGGCGTAGCTGAAGGAACTATTTTTAGACATTATAAAACGAAAAAAGATTTACTTCTCTCAATCGTATCACCAATCATTATTAATTTTGCCTTACCGTTTTTCCTTGAGAAGTTTGTAAAAGATGTATTTTCGAATGAAAATTCTCATGATCGTTTTGATGAATTGCTTCAAAAATTAATTTATAACCGTTTTGAATTTATAAAAGACAATGTACCTTTAATTAAGATTTTTTTACAGGAAATTGCCTTTCATGAAGAAATTGAAAATAAAATTAAACAAATATATACTAAAAAAATATATCCACGATTTAAAGAAGTCGTTATTCAATACAAGGATGAAGGTGAAATTGGTAATTATCCTGTAGATACAGTCATTCGTCTAGTAATGACGACAATTATTGGTTTTTTAATTACCCGATTTCTCGTTTTACCTAATCACGATTGGGATGACGAAAAGGAAATACATTACACGATTCAATTTATTCGTCACGGCCTAAAAAATATCTAATATATGATAATATATTAAGTAGAGTAGAAGTAGAAGGAGCTGTACATCATGGTCGTCAACGAATCAAAAGTTAAAGTTAGGTATCAAGAAACAGATCAAATGGGTGTCGTTTATCATGCGAATTATTTAGTTTGGTTTGAAATAGGCAGAACAAATTTAATTGAGCAACTCGGCTTTAATTATGCGGATATGGAGCATAGAGGTGTCGTATCTCCAGTGATTGACATCGAAGCTAAATATAAAAAGCCTTTAAAATATGGTGATACCGCAACCGTTAAAACGATCATTGAAAAATATGACGGGTTTCGGGTCGTTTATTATTATGAAATTTTTAATGAATCAGGTGAATTAGCCGTTACGGGTCGAACAACCCATGTTTGTGTGAAGAAAGAAACGTTTCGCCCAATCTCGATTCGCAAATCTTTTCCTGACTGGCATGAAGCATATATGAAGGCAGCTGAAAATTAAATGGCTTTTGGAATTAAAAGAGAAGAACTTAATGAATGGAAAGAAAAAGTTAATCGTGGAGAAATTGCGTTTATAACCCATTACTGGCTCGACGACCGTTTTCCAAAAATGAAAACCGTCACAAAAGTCGGCTGTTGTGATATTGATAAATTAATCCGTTGGGGGAAAAAGTACGGGTTAAAATCTGAATGGGTCCATCGAAATGAAAAATACCCACATTTTGATTTAATCGGTTCATTTCAAAAGGATATTTTAAAGGCGGAAGGGTTACTCAATCAATTAAAACGATTTGAAAACAGTTAATAAAAATCCCCGTTATCAAAGGAAATTAATTCGTTGATAACGGGGATTTGTTTAATTATTTTTCTGTTTTTTCTCAGGTACTGGATCAAAGCCCCCAGGATGAAACGGGTGGCACTTAACAATTCGTTTAACCGTCAAATAAAATCCTTTAAAAAATCCGAAACGTTCAAACGCTTCAATTCCATATTGACTACATGTCGGATGAAAGCGACATGACGGTCCGATTAACGGTGAAATGTATTTTTGATAAAGCCTAATTAAAAATATAAATAGACGTTTCATATTTAACCTACTTACTGCGATTCATTTCGTTTATCGTAAGTAATTGAAGCAACAGCATCATGTAAATGAATCGATTCTTCATTAACACATTTGACAAAAAATGCATCTACAAAATCAATTTCGTATAGATCACTTGCTACGAGTCTGACGATATCTTCAACAAAACGTGGATTTTCATAAGCAGTTTCCGTAACTACTTTTTCATCTGGACGTTTTAAGACAGGATGGATACGCGCGCTCGCATTTGACTCCGCTGCTTCGAGTAATACTTCTTTCCAGTCATGTTTATCCTCGTTGAAATGCTCATTTAATGTCACTTCAACCGTCACATTACCTCGTTGGTTATGGGCACTATACTCACTAATTTCCTTTGAACACGGACATAAAGTCGTAATTTTGGCTGTTAAACCAACTTTAATATCGTAGTGATCCGTTTCACTGTCATATTTAGCGGTAATCGATAGATCGGCATGGTTCAGTCCTTTTTTATCTGTATAAGGTGCCTGTCTTTCATAAAACCATGGAAAGGTCACTGAAAGCTCTGCATCTTTTTGATCTAGCCGTTTGTGTAGGTCGTATAAAAATTGTTTAATCGTTTTTAAACTAATGTTAAAGCCATTTTCATAATAAGCTTGTAATTGTTCTGTAAACCGGCTCATATTCGTACCTTTAGCCTGTTGCGAAATGCTTGAAGCAAAATAAAACGTCCCAATTGTCGTTTGGGTTTTCGGTTCTAAATGACTATCTAAAATAATGGGATGTTTTACGTTTGAAATCCCAACCGCATCGAGTGCGAATAGAAAGTCCTTTTTAGTATTTTGAATATCGGGCATTTCATTTTTTTCTTGAGGTTTTGTTTTCGGGCCTGGTTCAACAGATCCGAATAATTTATGACGCTCGTCTTTTGGCGGTAATTGTTTCTTTTTATTAATTTCGTTCATAACTATGACTCCTTTCAGACAGGGCAAATACAAACATAGTATACATGAAAGGTTTAATTATTATCAATTGATTAAACTTATGGAAAATATCAAGATAAAACGTATTAGCACGAAAATAATTATCGGATTAATAACGGTCCACCATTCTTAGATAGAAAATTATCCATTTACAAAAAGAGACCCTAAAAAGATAGGGACTCAAAAGTTTACATCCATTTAATCTTCGGCTCTGTTTTGTTTTTAATGCGCTTAATGTTCTCACGGTGACGATAAACGACAAATGCTGTCAATAAAACGGTCACGATAATAAGTCCGATATCTTGCAGAATGATTGATGTTATAATCGCGACAATTCCTGTGAGCATAGAAGACAATGAAACATATTTAAATAATTTCAACCAAGTGAAAAACGAAATAACTAAAATGATAAATAGTAACGGACTAACTCCTAAAAGAACGCCACCTGATGTTGCCACAGCTTTGCCACCACGAAATTTTGCGAATATCGGATACGTATGACCTAACACAGCGAAGGCACCGACAATGAGTGGTTGTAAATCAGGTGCAAAACTCATTACAATAATAACGGCAGCGGTCCCTTTTAATATGTCTAAAATCGTGACAATTAATCCCGCTCTTTTACCTAATACACGAAACGTATTCGTCCCACCTAAATTTCCACTGCCATGCTCGCGAATATCTATTTTATAAAACAATTTTCCGATCACGAGAGCGGATGGAATAGATCCTAATAAATATGCGATGAGTGCAAAAATAATATATTCCATAGTTTTTCTCCTTCTTTTTCTTTGACAGCTAGCTTTGTTGTCTATACTATTCTAACAAATTGAAGCAAAATAAAGAAGATGTCAAAGAAAATTATTTTTTGTCAAATATACTGATTTGACGATATTGAGATATTTTAAAAAAAAGGATATGCTAATATATAGAAGTTTATATTAAAGGGGCGCTAAACATGCAAAATCCTTCAAATGATGAGTTAAAAGAAATTCTGCAAAATGCAAAAACGATTGCAGTCGTCGGTTTATCTGACAATCCAGAAAGAACGTCATATCAAATTTCTAAAGAGATGCAAAGCTTAGGCTATAAAATCATTCCTGTTAATCCGAACGTTGATGAAGTATTAGGGGAAAAAGCTTACCGTTCTTTAGAAGAAGTAGAGGAAGATATTGATATAATCAATGTATTTCGACGTTCAGAGCATTTATTATCCGTTGCGGAAGATGCTATTAAAACGAAGAGCAACATATTTTGGGCACAGCTCGGTGTTTCCGATGAAAAGGCTTATAAACTATTGAAAGAACGCGGATTTACCGTCATAATGGACTTATGTATTAAAGTTGTACATGCTGTGACAATCGGAAAATAAAGATTTTTTAAGGAAATCTCTGTTCAAAACAGGGATTTTCTCATTCTTAAGAGAAAGATAAAATGGATATACATAAAGAAAGGGGTCGTATGATTGTCAAAGATAAATGAATCTTACAATGACGAATCGATACAAGTATTAGAAGGATTAGATGCAGTAAGAAAACGCCCTGGAATGTACATTGGAAGTACAGATCATCGCGGACTCCATCATTTAGTTTTTGAAATTGTTGATAACGCCGTGGATGAAGCGTTAGCTGGCTATGGTAAAACGATTACGGTCACTGTTCATAAAGATGAGTCAATTTCTATTAAAGACGAAGGGCGGGGGATGCCAACCGGAATGCATTCACTCGGAAAACCAACACCCGAAGTTATTTTAACCGTTTTACACGCAGGTGGGAAATTCGGTCAAGGTGGCTATAAAACGAGTGGTGGCTTGCACGGAGTTGGAGCATCTGTCGTTAATGCCCTTTCCGAATGGTTAGAGGTAACGATTGACCGTGATGGTAAAAAATATAAGCAGCGATTTGAACGAGGTGGGGAGCCAGTTACGTCGTTAGAAATTGTCGGAAATACGAATAAAACGGGAACGACTATTCACTTTAAGCCTGATGCAACGATTTTTTCGACGACAAAATTTCAATTCGATTTACTATCCGAACGATTGAGAGAAGCTGCCTTTTTATTAAAAGGAATAACGATGACGTTAAAGGATGAACGTTCAAATATAGAAGAACAATTTTGTTATCCTGATGGGCTAGAATCCTTCGTTCATTACTTAAATGAAGAAAAAGAATCGATTCACGATGTCACTTCTTTTTCAGGGGAACAAAAAGGAATTGAAGTTGATTTTGCCTTTCAATACAATGACGGCTATTCGGAAACTGTTTTATCCTTCGTTAATAACGTGCGTACACAAGACGGGGGAACCCACGAAACAGGTGCTAAAGGTGCTATGACTCGGGCAGTTAATGAGTACGCTCGAAAAATGCAATTGATTAAAGAAAAAGAGAAAAATTTAGATGGTAACGATATTCGAGAAGGTTTAACGGCAATAATATCCGTTAGAATTCCCGAAAACTTACTCCAATTCGAAGGGCAAACTAAAAGTAAACTCGGTACCCCTGAAGCAAGAGCGATTTGTGAAAGTGTGATATCCGAGCACTTGGCGTACTACTTAGAGGAAAACCCTGACTTTTCAAAAATGCTCGTCAAGAAAACAATCCGTGCTAGAGAAGCGCGTGAAGCAGCGAGGAAAGCCCGTGAAGAGGCGCGAGATGGTAAGAAAAGAAGAAAGAGAGAATCATTGCTTAGCGGGAAGTTGACACCTGCGCAGTCTAAAAATGCTGAAAAGAATGAACTGTTTTTAGTCGAAGGGGACTCGGCTGGAGGATCGGCTAAGCAAGGGAGAGATCGTCGTTTTCAAGCGATTCTTCCGTTAAGAGGTAAAGTGATTAACACTGAAAAAGCAAAAATTGATGATATATTTAAAAATGAAGAAATCGCAACAATCATCCATACGATAAATGCTGGAGTCGGTGCAGACTTTAACATTGAAGATTGTGCTTACAATAAAGTAATCATTATGACAGATGCGGATACGGATGGAGCCCATATCCAAGTATTACTACTAACATTTTTCTACCGATATATGCGCCCTTTAATCGAGCATGGAAAAGTGTATATCGCGCTACCGCCTTTATATAAAATTTCTAAAGGAAAAGGGAAGCAGCTAAGAGAAGACTACGTATGGGATGAAGAGTCCCTGCGAAAATTAACTCAAGAATATAAAAGTAATTATACGATTCAACGTTACAAAGGGTTAGGGGAAATGAACGCGGATCAATTGTGGGAAACAACGATGAATCCTGAAACGAGAACACTAATCCGAGTGACGATTGAAGATACGGCCCGAGCCGAAAGAAGGGTAACGACATTAATGGGTGATAAAGTCGAACCAAGAAGAAAATGGATTGAAAACAATGTCGCCTTCGGTATGGATGAAGAGGATACAATTTTAGATAATGACAGATTTTCAAGCTAGGAGGAAATAGATTGTCTGAACAAGCCCAATTTTTAGACTTACCTTTAGAAGAAGTCATCGGTGATAGATTCGGCAGGTATAGTAAATATATTATTCAAGACCGGGCACTCCCTGATGTGCGTGACGGACTGAAGCCTGTCCAAAGACGAATTTTATATGCGATGCTTCAAGAAAAAAATACCCATGATAAACCGTTTAGAAAATCAGCTAAAACTGTCGGAACGGTTATCGGAAATTACCATCCCCACGGTGACTCATCCGTTTATGAAGCGTTAGTGCGAATGAGTCAATCTTGGAAATTAAGAAACGAGCTCGTTGAAATGCACGGAAATAACGGAAGTATCGATGGAGACCCACCTGCAGCGATGCGATATACGGAAGCTCGCTTATCAGGTATTGCATCTGAGCTTTTAAGGGATATCGATAAGGAAACCGTTGAATTTATCGAAAACTTCGATGATACCGAATTTGAGCCTGTCGTTTTACCAGCTAAATTTCCGAACTTACTCGTTAACGGATCAACAGGTATTTCTGCAGGTTATGCTACCGATATTCCACCTCATAATTTAGGTGAAGTGATTGATGCAGTTATTCATAAAATTAAACACCCTCAGGCATCTGTTGAGGAATTAATGGAAATTATACCTGGCCCTGATTTTCCAACTGGAGGAATTATTCAAGGGATAGACGGTATAAAAAAAGCATACGAGACTGGAAAAGGACGAATCATACTGCGGGGCTTAGCAGAAATTGAACCCGTTCGTGGTGGTAGAGAAAGAATTATTATTACTGAAATTCCGTATGAAGTAAATAAAGCGAATTTAGTGAAAAAGATTGACGAGCTTCGGATTGAAAGAAAGGTAGAAGGGATTAATGAAGTTAGAGATGAAACAGATCGAACTGGTTTAAGAATCGTGATCGAGCTTAAAAAAGATGCAGACAGCCAAGGAATTTTAAATTATTTATACAAAAATACCGATTTACAAGTCTCCTATCATTTTAATATGGTTGCGATTGCTAATAAGACACCGAAGTTAATGGGCTTAGTTAGCTTTTTAGATGCCTATATTGAGCATCAGAGGGATGTAGTTCTAAGACAAACTCAGTTTGACCTTAATAAAGCAGAAGAAAGAGCCCATATCGTCGAAGGATTAATCCGAGCGATTTCAATTTTGGATGAAATTATTGCACTAATCCGCTCCTCAAAAAATAAAAGTGATGCAAAAAATCGTCTTATGGAAACCTATGAGTTTTCGGAACGTCAAGCTGAAGCAATCGTTATGTTGCAGCTTTACCGATTAACGAACACAGACATTACTGAGCTTGAAAAAGAAGCGAATGAATTAAATGAAACGATATCAAAATTAACTGCCATTTTAAATAGCGAACAAAAATTATTACAAGTGATCATTCACGATTTAAAAGAGGTAAAGAAAAAGTACAATGATGATCGCCGAACGAAAATTGAATCAGAAATTGAACAAATAAAAGTTAATTTAGAAGTGATGATTGCTTCAGAAGATGTCGTCGTCTCCATAACAAAGGATGGTTATATCAAGCGGACGAGCCTTAGATCGTACGGCGCATCAAACATTGATGACATTCAAATGAAAGAAAATGATCATTTACTTCATATTATGGAAATTAACACACAAGATACGCTTTTATTGTTTACCAATCAAGGAAACTATTTATATATCCCTGTTCATGAGCTTCCTGAAATAAGGTGGAAGGACATGGGACAGCATATTGCTAATATTATTCCTATTGATTCTAATGAAACAGTTATTAAGGCTATTCCTGTACGCGATTTTAATGAGGAAGCTTTCATCCTATCAATCACGAAAAACGGGATGATTAAAAAGTCGATATTAAAAGATTATCAAGTGCAGCGTTATTCAAGACCTATTTCTGGTATTAATTTAAAAGATAATGATGAAATCGTTAATGTACATTTAACATCTGGCCACGATGATATTTTCGTCGTAACGAATACAGGCTATGGCCTTTGGTTTCATGAAAGTGAAGTGAAGCCGATAGGAATTAAAGGAGCTGGCGTTAAATCGATCAACCTTAAAAAAGGGGAAACGGTCGTAAATGGAGAAGTATTCGATGAGCTAGAAAACCCATCATTATTTGTCGTGACGCAGCGTGGTGCATGTAAGCGAATGAACATATCTGAATTTGATCAAAGTACTCGAGCAAAACGAGGACTTGCCATGTTAAGGGAGTTAAAAAGAAATCCTCACCGAATCCGTGGCTTTCATGTCGTTAAAGAAGATGAAAAGATCGTTTTATTAACAGAGAAAGATGAGTCACAAATAGTGATGCCATTACAATTTAGATTAGTTGACCGATATAGTAATGGTTCTTTCGTTATTGATACCGATGTACACGGCGAAATTACAAAAACATTTTCAGAAGCAAACTATGAAAAATATTTTGAAGACGAAGATGAATAATGAATAATCAAAAAACATCCATTTTAATGGATGTTTTTTTGGTTGAAAATGAAACCGCGTTTAAATTCGCTTTTAATTATGACAAAATTGTGATAAAATATTTGAAAAAGATTAGGAGGGAAACATGTCAGATTTAAAAGAGAAAATCGTCCAGTCATCACTTCGACTCTTTTCAGAAAAAGGTTTTCACGGGGTAACAGTCAATGCGATTGTAGAACATTGTGGCACATCGAAAGGCGGATTCTACCATCATTTCAAATCGAAGGACGAACTCCTTTATGTCATTCACGATACGTTTATATCATATGTTTTAAACGAAGCCTATGACATCAAAAAACAACATGACGAACCGATGGAACAATTATATGAAATTTTAAAATCCCACGTAAAAGTGTTTGATTTATTTAATGAACATATCGTCGTTTTTTATCAAGAAAGCAAGTATTTAAAAGGCGAATATGAACAGTTAATTGAAGAGAAACGGGATGATTTTAAAAATATTATTATGGATGTCATTCGCGAAGGCCAAAAAATCGGCCAATTCCGAAAAGAAATTCCGATGACCATTACCGGCATGTCTATACTAGGAATGGTTAACTGGACGTATCAATGGTATAAAAAAGAAGGACCTAAAACAATCGACCAAATCGCTTCAACGTACATTGATATTATTTTCAGAGGAATCTTGAGTGACAAATACTTATCAATTTATGAATCGAGTCGTTTGTATAAACAATTGAAATTTTAATTTTTAGCGCTTTTCAGGAAGCGTTTTCATTAAATGAAAAACAGACCAACCAGTCGGTCTTATTATGAAGGAGGATGAAGAAATGAATTTTGAATTAACGAAGGAGCAAGAAATGACCCGTAAAATGGTTCGTGATTTTGCCGAAGAAAAAATTAAGCCGAGGGCGATTGAAATCGATGTTGAGGCAAAATTTCCCGAAGACTTGTTTAAAGAAATGGGGGAGCTCGGCTTATTAGGGATTCCTTTTCCTGAAGAATATGGTGGTTCAGATGGGGATACGATTACTTACGCGCTTGCTGTAGAGGAAATTGGTCGCGTTTGCGGAAGTACTGGGTTAAGTTATGCGGCAGCAGTTTCATTAGGTGCTAGTCCGATTTATTATTTCGGAACAGAAGAACAGAAGGAAAAGTTTTTAACTCCGCTTGCAAAAGGCGAAGGGTTAGGTTCTTTCGGATTAACTGAACCGAACGCTGGATCCGATGCAAAAGGAACGCAAACGACAGCAAAACTAGAAGGTGACCATTACGTCATTAATGGTGAAAAATGTTTTATAACGAATGCATCATACGCTAGACAGATTATCGTTACGGCCATTACGGGTAAAGATGATAAAGGAAACAATATCATTTCAGCAATTATCGTACCAACTGATGTAGAAGGTTTAACGATTACGGACAATTACGATAAAATGGGCGTTCGTGGCTCAAATACGGCTGAAATTGTGTTAGAGGATGTTAGAGTACCAAAGGAGAATTTATTAGGAGATCCTCAAAAAGGGTTTAAACAATTTTTATATACGTTAGATGGTGGGCGAATTTCTATAGCAGCTCTTGGTGTCGGTATTGCTCAAGCTTCATTAGAAAAAGCATTAGCTTATGCTAAAGAGCGAAAACAATTCGGTCAATCGATCTCCAAATTTCAAGCGATTCAATTTAAATTAGCGGATATGGCAATGGAAGTTGAGCTCGCAAGAAACATGGTGATGAAAGCAGCTTGGCTAAAGGATCAAGGCAAAAAATTTACGATGGAAGCAGCCTATGCTAAGTTATTTGCAACTGAAACGGCATTTCGTTCGGCAAATCAAGCAATTCAAATTCACGGTGGTTATGGGTATATGCGTGAATACGAAGTAGAAAGATATTTAAGAGATGCGAAATTACTTGAGATTGGTGAAGGAACATCTGAGATTCAAAGAATGGTTATTGCAAGGCAATTAGGCTGTTAGTAATAAAGAGGAGGAAATTTAATATGTCACTTTATGAAACGCACATCATTGAAGGTTTTTTGAAGGAGCATCCTGATGTAGAAGATTGCCAGGTCGTCGTCGTTCCTGATCCTAAGGTCGGCGAAGAACTGTTTGCTTGGATTATTCTTAAAGATAATAAACATCTAACAGAAGATATGATAAAGGACTATTTCAAAGGTAAGCTGTCACCATCAAAAATGCCAAGATATTTTCAATTCGTCGATGAATATCCGAGAACGACGAGTGGGAAAATCCAAAAGTTAAAATTAAAAGAAAATGCTGAACAACTAATAAATCGTAAAGGCTAGGGGAGATTTAATGTTTCAGAAAATTTTAATTGCTAATCGTGGTGAAATTGCAATTCGTATTATGAAAACGTGTCAAAAATTAAATATAAAAACTGTCGCCGTCTATTCGGATGCTGACAAGGCGGCTCCCCATGTGAAAGAAGCCGATGAAAGCTATTTTGTAGGTGGCAGCCGTGTAAATGAAAGCTATTTAAATATCGATAAAATAATTTCCGTCGCAAAGGAAACACAAGTTGATGCGATTCATCCAGGGTACGGCTTGTTAAGTGAGAACAGTCAATTTGCGAAACGATGTGAAGAAGAAGGGTTAACGTTTATCGGACCTTCACCAACTGCGATTGAAAAAATGGGTAGCAAAATCGAAGCTCGTCAAACGATGGAAAAAGCGGGAATTCCTACGATTCCAGGAACGAGCACATCCGTCGATTCCGTTGACGAAGCCGTAAAGATTGCTAAAGAAATAGGTTATCCGGTTATGCTTAAGGCTTCCCACGGTGGTGGTGGAATCGGTATGCAAAGGGTTGATGACGAAGAGGCTTTAAAGAAAGCGTTTGAAAGCAACTCGAAACGGGCTGAGCAATTTTTTGGAACTGGAACGATGTTTTTAGAAAAAGTTATCGAAAACGCCCATCATATCGAAATTCAAATTTTAGCAGATCACCACGGAAATACGGTCCATTTATTTGAACGAGAATGCTCGATTCAAAGAAGGCATCAAAAAATTGTTGAGGAAGCGCCATCTCCATTATTAACGGAGGAAACTCGATTCAAAATGGGCGATATGGCTGTGAAGGCAGCTGAAGCGATTCATTATACGAACGCTGGAACGATTGAATTTTTAGTTGATGAAAAGCAAAACTTTTATTTTTTAGAGATGAATACAAGACTACAAGTTGAGCATCCCGTTACAGAAGAAATTACAGGAATTGACCTCGTCGAAGAGCAAATTAACATTGCTGCAGGTCAAAAATTACCTTTTAAACAAGAAGATTTAAGTATTGATGGCCATGCGATTGAAGTAAGAATATATGCAGAAGATCCAAATACCTTTTTCCCTTCGCCAGGCCAAATTACTGAATTACAATTACCGAGTGGAGATGGGATAAGACATGACATCGCGATTGAGAACAATATGACAGTCACCCCATTTTATGACCCGATGATTGGCAAACTAATCGTTAGAGGTTCAACACGTGAAGAGGCTATTAAAAAACTTAATCAAGCATTACTAGATTATGAGATTAAAGGGATAAAAACGAACATTCCATTATTACAAAGAATTGCAAGTCATGAAGCGTTCCATAAAGGGTTAACACGCACGTCATTTATTACTGAACAGTTAAATTAAAAGGAGGATACGAAAAATGAAAAACGTATTAGCGAATATGGCAGGTAACGTATGGAAAATTGTTGTGAAGGAAGGTGATCAAGTTACTGCAGGTGATGATGTCGTCATTTTAGAATCGATGAAGATGGAAATTCCTATTTCAGCTGAAACATCAGGTACGGTAAAAGAACTTAAGGTGGCTGAAGGAGATTTCGTTAACGAAGGCGATGTTTTATTAGTCATTGAATAATGGTTCAAAGGAGTTTTAACTTATGTCATTTCCTAAACGAGTCACGATTAAAGAAGTAGGACCTAGAGATGGCTTACAAAATGAGAAACTATTTTTACCGACAGAAAAAAAGATTGAATGGATTAATCAATTATCGAAAAGTGGACTGAAATATATTGAAATTACATCCTTCGTTCATCCGAAGTGGATCCCACAATTAAAAGATGCAAAAGAGGTTGCTCAATCGATTGAGCGAAACGAAGATGTGACGTATGCTGCGCTTGTACCGAACATGAAAGGGTTAGAAAATGCCCTCGAAGCTAATTTAGACGAAGTATCCGTTTTCATGTCAGCTAGTGAGTCACATAATAAGAAAAACATAAATAAATCGATTCAAGAAACGTACCCCGTGTTAAAAGAGGTCGTTGAAGAAGCAAAAAAAGCAGGCAAATCTGTTCGAGGCTACGTTTCAACGGTATTTGGTTGTCCACATGAAGGAAAAATGGATGAAGATCAAGTGATTGATGTCTGTATGAACTTATTCGATATGGGAATCGACGAATTATCATTAGGTGATACGATCGGTGTTGCTAATCCAGTTCAGGTCGAAGCCTTTTTAAATAAAATTTCTAACTACTTTCCAAAAGAAAAACTTGCTCTCCATTTTCACGACACACGTGGAATGGCTTTAGCAAATACACTTGTCGCCTTAAAGCAAGGGTATACGATTTTTGACAGTTCCCTCGGTGGTTTAGGTGGCTGTCCTTATGCAAAAGGCGCAACAGGAAACGTCGCTACCGATGATTTAGTTCATATGCTCCATGAAATGAATATTGAAACAGGAATTCAACTAGAACAATTACTTGAAGCAGGACAATTTATTCAGGCGGAACTCGGAAAAATGTTATCTAGTAAACAGATGACGATTTATTCTAAAAAATAAAGGGTTGAGAACTATGAATACTGTCACTTTTTCAATAAAAGATTCGTTCATTGGGATTATTAAACTGAACCGCCCAGATGCACGAAATGCCATGTCAAAACAGCTTCTTCAAGATTTTCATTTAGCCCTTGATGAAGTTGAAAAAAATAAAAATTTAAGAGTACTTATAATAACTGGTGAAGGTGAAAAAGCATTCTGTGCAGGTGCCGACTTGAAAGAAAGGGCAGGAATGAATGACGCTGAAACGATTGAAGCAGTCGGTGAAATCGGTGCAGTCATTAATCGGGTTGATGATTTAACGATTCCAACTATTGCAGCGATTAACGGAGCTGCTTTCGGTGGGGGATTAGAGCTATCTTTAGCTTGCGATATTCGGATAGCAACTGACGAAGCAAAAATGGGTTTAACTGAGACGGCATTAGGCATCATTCCAGGCGCTGGTGGTACACAACGATTGCCACGCTTAATCGGTTTAGCTAAGGCGACGTATTATATTTTAACGGCGAAACGTTTTGACAGTTTTGAAGGAAAAGAAATTGGACTCATTCAGGAAATCGTTCCATTTAACGAATTAATGAATGAAGCATTAGCTATAGCGAAACAAATTTCAAATAACGGTCCAATCGGTGTGAAAAGTGCTAAAAAAGCGATAAAAGAAGGGATACGCCATGATTTAAAAACAGGGTTGGCAATCGAGCGTAAAAATTATTTATACACCCTTCCAACAGAAGATCGTAAAGAAGGATTACTCGCTTTTAAGGAAAAAAGAAAACCAAATTATAAGGGACGTTAGAAAGGGTGATTGGAAAAGATGAGTCGTAAACATTCGACATATGAAGAGCTTGTTAATCGAATTAAAACAGGCGGTGCAGAAAAATACCACGAAAGAAACGCCGAAAAAGGAAAAATGTTTGTTCGCGATCGTTTAAAACAGCTTTTAGACGATGATTTAAATATTGAAGATGCATTTTTCGCAAATTGTATCGATGAATCATTACCCGCTGATGGGGTCGTCACTGGAATTGGTAAAATAAATGGTGAAACAGTTTGTGTGATGGCAAATGATTCAACCGTTAAAGCAGGATCTTGGGGTAAACGAACAGTCGAAAAAATTATCCGCATTCAAGAAACAGCGATGAAATTAGAAGTGCCGATGCTTTATTTAGTCGACTCAGCCGGTGCACGAATTACAGATCAAATTGAAATGTTTCCGAATCGTAGAGGAGCAGGGCGGATTTTTTACAATCAAGTGAAAATGAGTGGACGTGTTCCACAAGTATGTTTATTATTCGGCCCTTCTGCAGCTGGAGGAGCTTATATTCCTGCATTTTGTGACATCGTCGTTATGGTTGATGGAAATGCATCGATGTATTTAGGTTCACCTCGAATGGCTGAAAAAGTCATTGGTGAGAAAGTGAGCCTTGAAGAAATGGGTGGAGCAAGGATGCATTGTACTGTTTCTGGTGTCGGTGATGTTTTAGCAGCCAATGAAGAAGAGGCGATTGAATATGTACAAAAATATTTAACGTATTTCCCATCAAACTTCAGAAGCAAGCCAGAAGTAGTAGATGGTAAAGAGCCAGCCACCTTTGAGAAAACGGTAGAGGAGCTGATTCCAGAAAATCAAAACGCTCCCTTTGACATGTACGATTTAATCAATCGTTTGATTGACGAGGATAGCTTTTGCGAAGTGAAAAGAGAGTTTGCTAAAGAGCTTATCACTGGACTTGCTCGAATTGATGGACAATCTGTCGGAATTATTGCGAACCAACCACGTTTTAAAGGGGGCGTTTTATTCCACGATTCGGCAGATAAAGCTGCAAAATTCATTCAGCTATGTGATGCATTTCATATTCCGTTAGTTTTCTTAGCTGATATTCCAGGATTCATGATTGGTACTGCGGTTGAACGGGCAGGTATTATCCGTCACGGTGCGAAAATGATATCAGCAATGAGTGAAGCAACGGTGCCTAAAATCTCAGTTATTGTTCGTAAAGCATATGGGGCAGGCCTTTATGCGATGGCTGGTCCTGCATTCGAACCAGATGCAACGATTGCACTACCTACAGCTCAAATTGCAGTTATGGGTCCTGAAGCCGCGGTAAATGCCGTTTATGCTAATAAAATAGCCGAGCTTCCAGAAGAAGAACGTCCAGATTTTATTAAACAAAAGCAAGAAGAGTATAAAGAAGATATAGATATTTACCGTTTAGCATCTGAAATGGTTATTGATGATATCGTTCAGCCAAATGATCTGCGGGATGCTTTAAAAAATCGTTTAAACGCATATAAAACTAAAAATTTAACTTTTACAGAAAGAAAACACGGTGTTTATCCTGTTTAAACGTACTTAACCTCTCATCAAAATTAGTGAGAGGTTTTTGTATGTTTTAAATAAAGATGCAAAAGATAAGGTGCATATGATAAACGTAGGTGATAAGAAATGAATAAAACGATTCCTTATAATAGCCGTATGGATGAAAGCTTAGAAATCTTATTAGAAGGTTATTTATTTATTAAAAATAGAAAAGAGAAGCTTCAAGCAGACATTTTCCATACCCGAGTGATGGGAAAGAAAGTTGTTTGTATGACTGGAGAAGCTGGTGCAAAACTATTTTATAATAACGAGTTATTTAAACGGCAAGGAGCTGCACCTTATCGCATCCAACAGTCTTTATTCGGTGTGAATGCTATCCAAACGATGGACGGCACAGCCCACCAGCATCGGAAAAAATTATTTATGTCATTTATGAATGAGAAAAAAATAGATGAATTAATAAATTTAACGAGAAAACATTGGCTCGATCATATGAATAAAGTGCAATCTTTAAAACAGATTCGACTATTTGATGAAGCGCAACAAATTTTGTGTAAAGCTGCTTGTGAATGGGCTAATGTACCGCTAATTGATGAGGAAATTAAAGAGCGGGCGAATGATTTTGGGAAAATGGTCGATGCATTCGGTGCAGTTGGTCTGAGACATTGGCAAGGAAGAACAGCAAGAAATCGAGCAGAAGAGTGGATAATGTCTATCGTCGAACAAGTTAGAAATGGTGAATTAAATGTACCGAAACATTCATTCCTTTATCTATTTTCATTCCATAAAGATCATACAAATCAATTACTCAATATAAGGATGGTAGCTACAGAAATTATTAATATATTAAGGCCGATTGTTGCCATTGCGACATACATTACATTTAGTGCGCTTGCCTTACATCAATATCCTGAAAATGTAGAACGAATAAAAAAGAGTCAAACTTATTTACATATGTTTGTTCAAGAAGTGAGACGTTATTATCCCTTTGGTCCGTATTTAGGGGCAATCGTTAAAAATAAATTTATGTATGAAGATATAATTTTCAAACGTGGTCAGCTCGTTTTATTGGATTTGTACGGTACAAATCATGATGAACGGATTTGGAGTCAACCTAAAAGCTTTAATCCAGAACGTTTTGAAAACTGGACAGATAATCATTATGAGCTCATTCCACAAGGTGGTGGCACATACGATAGCCATCATCGTTGCGCAGGTGAACAAGTGACGATTGAAGTGATGAAAACAGCTACAGAATTACTCGTCAATAAAATGACTTATACCGTAGCCGATCAAGATTTAAGCTTTAGTTTAAGACGGATGCCAACATTACCAGAGGATCGATTTATTGTTGAAAAAATAGACGTTAAACATTAAATGATAAATGAAAGAATCTCAAAAAATTGAGGTTCTTTTTTTAAAGCTTGTCACTCATGATATAATTATTTAATAAGAAAGTTAATTTTTTTCAGATAATAGAGATGACAAAGTGGAGGGGGAAACGGAATGGCGTATGATGCTATTGTCGTCGGTGCTGGACTTGCTGGATTAGTTGCAACGACGGAAATTGCGGATAAAGGTAAGCGCGTTTTGCTGCTTGATCAAGAACCTGAAAGCTCTTTAGGTGGTCAAGCGTGGTGGTCCTTTGGTGGCCTATTTTTAGTCGATTCTAAAGAACAAAGAAGAGTGGGGGTAAAAGATTCCTACGAGCTTGCAAGACAAGATTGGTTCGGCTCTGCGCAGTTTGACCGTTTAGATGATGAAGATTATTGGGCAAAACAATGGGCTGAGAGCTATTTGAAATTTGCGACTTACGAAAAAAGAGATTGGTTAAGAAGCCTCGGAATACGCTTCTTTCCTGTTGTAGGTTGGGCGGAGCGAGGGGGAAGCTTAGCAGATAATCATGGCAATTCTGTTCCTCGATTTCATATTGTTTGGGGAACAGGACCAGCAATCGTTCAAACGTTTGAAAAGAAATTAAGATTACATATAGAAAAAGGAACTATTACTTATTTACCGAGACATCGAGTAGACGAACTCATCGTAGAAGAGGATGCGGTTGTAGGTGTTCGAGGTTCAATTTTAGAACCGAGTGATGTTAAACGTGGTGAAAAAAGTTCCCGCGTCGTTATTGGTGATTTTGAATATTCTGGTGAGCATATCGTCGTATCAAGTGGGGGAATTGGAGCTAACTTCGATTTAATTCGAAAAAATTGGCCAGATCGCCTAGGAAATCCGCCGCAACGGATGATTTCGGGGGTACCAGACCATGTTGACGGCCGAATGCTAGAAATAAGTGAAAAAGCAGGTGGCAGAATCGTTAACCGGGATCGAATGTGGCATTATACGGAAGGAATAAAAAACTGGAATCCAATATGGACTGATCATGGTATTCGTATATTACCAGGCCCTTCATCGATTTGGATTGATGCTACAGGGAATCGATTTCACGCTCCGAATTTCCCAGGCTTTGATACGTTAAGCACATTAGAAGCGATTATGAAGACGGGATACGATTATTCGTGGTTTATTTTAACGCAAAAAATTGTTGAAAAAGAATTCGCTTTATCAGGCTCCGAACAAAATCCTGATTTAACAGGTAAAAGCTTTCGAAAACTACTTGAAAGATTAAAAAGTGGGGCACCAGGACCTGTTCAAGCCTTTCTCGATCACGGTGACGATTTTATTATTGCGAATGATTTAAATGAACTCGTTAGTAAAATGAATCAATTAGTAGGAGATAATCTATTAAACGTTGAACATATTCGGACACAAATTGAAGCACGAGATCGGGAGTTAGATAATAAGTTTTCTAAAGACTTACAAGTAACCGCCCTAAGAGGATCCCGCTTCTATCGAGGTGATAAACTCGTACGTACAGCGAAGCCGCATAAAATATTAGATTCGAAAAATGGCCCATTAATTGCTGTTAGACTAAATATTATTAGTCGAAAAACGTTAGGCGGTTTACAAACGGATTTAAATGGTCGAGTACTAGGAGTAGACGGCGACCCGATTAAAGGGTTGTATGCAGCTGGAGAAGTTTCAGGCTTCGGTGGGGGAGGTATTCACGGCTACCGAGCATTAGAAGGAACATTTTTAGGCGGTTGTCTTTTTTCCGGCCGTCAAGTTGGACAGTTTATTGCGAGTGGAAAAACAGAAGTAGAGCATAAAAGTATTATGTTAACTTAGCGGATATTCTTTGAATAATTTTCGATTTGGAAATCAATATAACATGGATGATAGAGATTTGTTTAAAATTCCCCCAAAAGTAGAGTGAGCTTCTATCTTTTGGGGGAGATGAATGATTATTTATTTAACTGTCTTATTTGTTCCACAACATGCGGATTTTCTAACGCTGAAAGATCTCCAGCATCTTTATTTAAGTAAGCTGCTTTAATCGCTCGACGCATCACTTTAGCATTTCTCGTTTTCGGTAAATCTTCAACAATATGCACTATTCTAGGGGCAATTGCTTTTCCGAGTCGATTAATTGCATGGTCAATCAATTCTTTTTTTAAAACTTCCTCATCTAGATTATTGTCCTTTACAACTACGAATGCGACGGCATTTTCTCCTTTAATATCATCGGGAACACCAATTACACCAGCTTCAATCACTTTATCATGTTCCACAAAAATCGTTTCCAATTCCGCAGGGCCGATTCGTTTACCAGCAACATTTAACGTATCATCAGACCTTCCTGTAATTGTGTAAAATCCTTCATCATCTAAAATGACCCAATCACCATGAACCCACGTATCTTTAAATCGACTCCAATACGTGTTTTCATAACGTTCATTTTCATTATAAAAGCCATTCGTCATGCCAACCCAAGGCTTACGAATAACAAGTTCACCGACTTCATTTCTTATTGGCTCACCATTTTCATCAAATACTTCCACATCCATTCCAGGTAAAGCAGCGTTAAATGTAACAGGTGCAATCGGTTTAACTAAAACATTCCCGAAAATTCCACCAGAAATCTCGGTTCCACCCGAATAATTGAAAATCGGAATCTTTCTTTGACATACTTTTTCAAATAACCACATCCACGGATCTTCATTCCACGGTTCACCAGTAGATCCAATCATTTTTAATGAAGAGACATCGTTACTCGTAGCAAATTTTTCATCTAAATTCATTAAAGAGCGGATTAACGTCGGGGAAATACCTAAATGAGTGACTTTATGTCGTTCGACGATTTCCCAAATTCGGCTCGGCGTTGGATAATCTGGTGTTCCTTCAAACATTAAGATAGAAGCACCGTTAATTAGGCCACCATAAACCATAAACGGCCCCATCATCCATCCCATATCGGTATACCAAAATAACGTATCACCTTGATTGACATCCATACAAATACCAGCATCAAAGGCTGATTTTAATGGAAAACCATTATGGGTATGTAAAGCACCTTTAGGTTTACCAGTCGTTCCTGAAGTATAAATAATCATATAAGGATCATTGCCATTCGTACGCTTCGTTTCAAAATCTGTCCGATCAGACTTTAAATCATTCCACGAAATATCTTTATCTGTCCAATTTATTTGTCCATTCGTCCTTTTAACAACAATGACCTTCTCAATCGAAGGGGAGGAGGCAACAGCTAAATCAGCTTCTTGCTTTAAATGAATTTCTTTGCCTCGGCGCATAAATCCGTCTGCTGTAATTAAAAATCTCGCTTTAGCAGCATTGATTCGAGTTGCAACGGCTTCTGATTTATAGCCTGAAAATGCGGGAGAGAACACTGCCCCAATTTTAGATATCGCAAGCATCGCAATCACGGTTTCCGGAATCATCGGCATATAAATCGTCACAATATCCTTTTCCTTTAATCCTAAATCAACGAAACCATTGGCGACTTGATTTACTTCATCATAGAGCTCCTTAAATGTGTAAGTGACAATTTGACCATCGTCAGACTCCCATATTAAAGCGCTTTCATTTTTAGTCTCACTGTTAAATGCCCATTTATCTAATGCATTGTGGGCGACATTCATTTTCCCATTCGTAAACCACTCGGGATATTGTATACCTTTGCTGTAATCAACCACTTGATCATAGTTTTCATACCATTCAATTTGAATTTCATCGATGGCAGCTTTCCAAAAACTATCGGTATCTGTAATAGAGTAGTGGAAGAAGTCATCGTAGTGCTCATAACCTCGTCGTGACATAAATTCATACAATCGAGTTTGTTTTATGTACTGTTCATTTGGAAACCATACTGCTTTGGACAAAAGAATACCCCCTAAACATAATTTTCCTAATTTTATGATACTATAAAATACGAATTGTATAAAGAGGGAAATAGATGACTATAATAATATTATGTAAACTTATCTGGAGAGAGTAGAAGAACAGGGGATAAATAAATAGTGTGAACGAATTTTAATTTTTATTTTTCTTCTATATAAATCTATTTTCAGCCATCTTTTTATAGATTCGGCTAAATAGATGAAAATTAAGTAGAAGGTAAAGCATAAATAAGAAAAACAAGATGATGCTTAACGAATCTAGTTCTGGTTTATTAAAATATGCAGTTGCTACTAATAAACATGCTAAGCTGAGAAATAATAAATTTTGATACGAATATAAATTATTTTATGTTTTTCTTTTATGGTTGCTATTTAATTTAGCCCAGGGAAGCATTTTAATTAAGCTAATTACGTATATAACAATTCCAACGATATAAAACGGAATAACGAGGGATTCATAATAAATCGGTGTAACAAACAATAATGAAGAAATGGCCATTAATAAATGAAAAGACCATTCGGAAAAGGATTTGATTGCATTTGTTTCCTTTTGATCTAATATACGTTGTTTAATAGTGTCGTTTTAATTAATATACAAGGAACACACCGCCAAACTAAAGGAATTATTTATTATTATACATTTGGCTGGGATGTTGTAATTCTTTGTCTTATTATTCGTTTTCACATATAACTTCCTATAATGTATATTATGTAAACTTAAATATTTATAAAATAAAATGCTGATCAATATAATGTTACTTAGCAAACTCTTTAACATCAGCCTCCTCTTTTATAGCATTTTTGTTAGTAATCTTTCTTTATAGCATATTTGTTTATTAATAATAGTTTTTCGTCTTTAAAACAAAAACCGTGTACACTTGTTATTAAATTTCTCGGCGGAAGCTGTTTACTTCTTCACCTTGTTAATTTAATGATTGCTTCTCCACAATTCACTTATTTTGTAGTCATGTATTGTCACCCTTTATAACAATTTAATTTTTAAGTAATCAATAGTTTAGTTATTATTTATACGTACTGGAACTTCTTTAGATCCATCAACTATTACAAGAGTAGTAACTTCCATAGTCTTATCTATAGTAAGTACAAAGTTTCTTGGACTTTGATCTGCAGTACAGTTATTATTATTGACGTCTAATTTAACAACTAGCTCATTTTTATTATCTTCTGCGATAATATCTTGAATGTTGTATGGACAACTACTAGATTCATAAAGACCTATAAACAAAACATCAGTAGTTGTCATATCAACTTCCACTAGTTCGGAGTCGAATTTAAAATTGTTCCACATCTCTCTTAAGGCTTCAATAGTACTTACTCTTTCAACATTAAATTGTTTGCCACCATGATTTTCAGCGATTTGTTCAAATGAATGGGGTAAACTTTTTTCAGATGCAATTAATATCGGTTTTAATATTTGTGATTCATCATTGCTACTACAACTTGTTAATAATAATGTGAAGATAATAGTGAACGCTATTCTTCCGAGATTATTCAATGAAAGCCCCTCCTTAATCAAATGAAAGCTACTTATTTTAACACTAAAATGTCAGCCATTATTAAAAAGTATTGATCTATGCAACTTATAGACTATAGTTGTGTGCCATTTTACTTATTTTAAATGTAGAAAACGTAGAATACTTTTGGCTTTAATATAAACCTTTTATTTATATTTAATGTTATTATATGTTATTTATGTAGTAATATCTAGACTTTTTTTGATAATTCTGACTATTATTAGGTGTACTTTGTCTTTATTGTTATTATAATAGACTCACAGCAAAGTTAAACTTGAAATTTCTCAATTAAAGGAGGGATTTAAGTGAAAAAGTTTTTAAAGTTCTTTAGTGCTGCGGTATTTACTCTTTTCCTATTTACAGCACCTGTAGACACCTTTGCTACTGTTAATACAACTAATGACGATTCATCAATTACATCACAAACTAGATATATAAGTAACCATCTAGTTGTGTATACCGGTTATCATGTGCCACCTAGTACGTATTCTTACAATCAAAATGGTTGGAGAGGTACGCTAAGAGTCACTAGTTGGCAATCAACAGGTACTCACCTTCTTGCTTATTACTCTGGCTATGTTACCTATTGTTCAGGGACATGCCCAATCCAGTAATGGACAAATGTAATACCTATTCAAAAAGAGAATCCTATTTTTAGGATTCTCTTTAATTTTACTCATTATCAATTGTGAATTGAACGTTTAGAAGTTGTTACAAATAATTATTCACGAACAAATAATTTGAAATAATAGTTAGCTTCTCCGAACACTTCTTCCCCTTCCCATTTTGCGTGAACATGATAAAGATGGTAGCCAGGTTCTTCAGGAGCTTTCATACTATAATTTGAAACTTCTATGGTTGTTTCCTCATCTTTATACATTTTTCTAACTTCAATACTATCGGGGTAAACTATGTGTTCTACTGGATAATCTGCAGTTCCATTAATGCTAAAATTTATAATACTTCCACCATTGGCTTGGATTGCATGCTCCTCTTCAAGTAATTCTTTAAGATTTCCCTTGCTAAGGTTACAATCATTTTTCATCCAACAATAACCGACTTGTTTAGGGGGGCCGTTGAAATTACCTACTCTAACTAAAAATCCAGGTGGTCGTGTAGATGTAACAGTCTGTTCATTATCTTCTTCAAGTTCTTTCTCATTTTTCTGCTCACTAATAATTTTCGGACCTTCATCATCATATTCTGATTGATCCGTACAGCCAACCAATGCAATAAACAAAATTGTTAAAAATAATAACCATTTCTTTCCCATACAATTTCCTTCCTAACTTAATTAATTATTTTTAAAAGCCATATATTAAAAATTTTAATACTTTTCTAACTTAAATTAAAGGAATTATCCAATTAATGTTGAATATAGCTTAAAAAATGGATATATTTCTATTTTGAAAAATGGAGAATAACAATGATAAAAATTATTTTATTTGAAGCAAAAAAAATAATGCGTTCTACCTTCTTTTTCATTCTGTTCGCCATACTTGGATTATTGTTAGTAGGATACTACACGTTCGTATATCAACATACTGTTCGTGTGGATGAATTAATTGTGGATCTTGAAAATAAGGTGCAGATGGAAGAACAATATCTTCAAGATTTAAGTGATATGATAGAGAATTCAGAAACTGGGGCAACACGCGAATTATGGCTTGATTTTGAAATAAGTGAAAGGTTATTATCGAAAGATTTGATTATTTTATCTGCATATAAAGCAAAAGACTGGCGTGCTCTTTTGGAAGTGGAAATTGAATCTGCAGAAGAAAGTGTTAGAAATGATCAACAAAATCAAACATCTTATTTAATGTCAACCCACCCCTCCCGACTTACTTCAGAAACTCGATTAGATTACTATAAATGGTTATACGAAAAAAGGATCACACCTGTATTACCAATTAATTTTTTTTCATGGTATACCGTTTACGATGTGGATTTTGGTTTTCCAGAAGTCGAAAGATTTATTAAGGAAACAAGTAACAAATACTCATCTACAGGTGTACATTTCTTAAATCACGTCGTGAAAGCATCCTATACTATTTTCGGTGTGTTTGCATTTCTGTTTCTTTTTGGTGATATTTTAACTAAGGAAGGCCTTGGGAGAAACGGGCCAATTAATTTCCTACAAACTCAGCCTTTACAACGTTTTCGAATATTTCTAGGGAAAATACTTACTTTATTGATACTTTCTTTTGTAATACTAGTGATTATGTCTTTCATTTCAATATTAATAGGAACTTTGTTTGATGGATTTGGTCATTTGAACTATCCCGTATTAATTTACGGTGAGGAATATACTTTTACTTTTATCAGTATGGGTACATTCATTTTCTTATCAAGCCTATTATTCTTATTAGTACTGTTGTTTTCTTATTCTCTATTGTTCTTTTTTTCAATACTTACGAAACGAACATTGACCGCAGTAGGATTGACAGTTGCGACTATATATATCGGGATTTTATGGAGTGAAGATACGATTTTATCATCAATTTCTCCATATATTCCATTTCATTATTTTTCAGTAAGCGATATAGTCACAAACACTTTTGCTGCATCGAATAACAATTTTAGCTTTTCTTTAATGAATGGATGTTTTGTTTTATTCGTTGCAACATTGTTGATTTTAACGATAACGTTTTTAGTTTTTCGATTCCAAAGCAGTTCAACTATTACTTTTAAAAAAGGAGGGGCAGCATGATTATTCAAGTGAATAATTTGAAAAAACGTTATAAAAAAGAGTTAGTGTTAAAAGGGATTAATATTGAAGTTGAAAAACCGAGCATTATTGCTTTAGTAGGGCCAAATGGTTCAGGTAAAACAACACTTCTTAACTGTATGACTAACCTACTCTCTTTTCAAGAAGGGACTATTCAATTAGTTGGTAAAAACTATACTGATCCTAAACTTTTTAAAGAGGTTTCTTATTTACAAGATAATCGGGTGTTATATGGTAATTTAACAGGTTACGACCATTTGAAATTTATTTGTAGCGTACAAGATATTCCGTATGAAAAAATTAATCAAGTTGCTGAACGTGTTGGAATGTCTAGTTATTTGAAAAAACGAGTACGAAATTATTCCCTTGGCATGAAGCAGCACTTACTTTTAGCGATGTCAATCATTAATGATCCAAAGCTGTTACTACTTGATGAACCGTTAACTGGATTAGATCCGACGAGTGCGATAACAGTTCGGCATATTTTACTCGAATTATTCGAAGAAGGAACGACTATCCTCCTCTCTTCCCATAATTTAGACGAAATTGACCGATTAACAAATTCAATTTACTTTTTAAAAGATGGAGAGATTTTAAAAGAATCTTTATCAAATCTAAACAGTCGTCATTATACAGTGACGGTTACTGATAGTGATAAAGTTCAAAACATTT
>CALKAL010000019.1 GCA_937983065.1 uncultured Bacillaceae bacterium
AAGAAAATCATCGAAGCGGAAAAATATGTCGTCTAAGTACAAAAATAAAGGGAAGAGGCTGGGACAAAACTCAGCTAATGAATAAAAATGGAGTCCAGTTGTAAAAATTGGACTCCATTTTTATTATCATTCTTTTATCGCATTTTTAGTAAACAAAAAGACCTGAATTTCAAGTTTAAGTTAGTCACCTAAATTATGTGAATTATCCTATAATTGTAAGTGCCTGATTATTGTTGGTCCACAAATGCTTTTAGTTCATCTAAAAACGCTTGTTTAGCAGTGCGATAACCTAGTATTTTTCGAGGTATGTTATTCATCCAATTCTGTATTTGATTGATTGTGTTAGCTGATATATCAGCTAAACACTCTCCTTTTGGGATAAACCTTCGTACTAATTTATGTTGATTTTCTTTTGTCCCTCGTTCATATGATGCATAAGGTTGGACAAAATAGACATCAGTTATACCTGTAAGCATTTCATAAATGCCAGCGAATTCGGAACCGTTATCTGATGTAATTGTCTTGAATAGATTAGCAGCTTGATTCCCTATTCGCTAATAAAGTTGTTTCATTGCCTTATTGACAAATTTTTTTGATTTTTGATGAATTTTGAGCATGATTTCAAAGCGTGTCTTTCGCTCTACGAGCGTTAGTAATACAGAGTCATCCTTGGTTTTCGTACCGATTCATGTGTCAAATTCCCAATGTCCAAAATGTTCTCTTGCATCTACTTTCTCTGGGCGGTCTTTCATTGATGGGCCGAGTACCCGGCGGTTTTCTCGATGTTTTGGTGAATCGTTTCTTGGTTTACGAGAAACCTTTTCAAGTAAGTCGATATTTTTTGTTTTCATAATACCACGATCAATCCAATGATAAAGCGTTGATGTAGAAGGTATCAAATCGGATGGGAAGAGCTTTTCTTTTATTGCTCGTTCTACAACCACATCTGGTGACCAACCATCATTTAACATTTTGCCATTGGCCCAAGTTGTAAATGAATCATATGGTAACCATTTAGGACGGCGTCCAGAGTGCTGACGGTTACGAAGATATATTTGATAATCAGCATCAACAGAGTAGCTAAATGATTCGTATTCATACACTTTGTCGTTATGAACTTGCCGTTGTTTAATTATTCTGACTATACCTTGATTTATGGCGTTATGAATCGTTTATGGAACACGGTTTAAAATGCGTGCGATCTTACGATTCGAGCATCCTAGTTCTTTATAGGCTTCCATCTTTATACGTTTTTCGTAGGTTAAGTGTTTTCCCTTGTTCGGGTTTATGTTATCATTTACTTGAGTCATGTAAATTCACTCCTATATGGATTGTTTGGTACTTTCAATATAGCAGAATTCACATGACTTGTTTATTTTTTTGAAATAATGTGCTAGTGGCTAACTTAATTATACAATCCAGCGTTTATTAATAACAGATTGTTTAAACTCTTTACTATAATGATTATTTCTAGATTTTTTTGAATACCTTTAAGACCATGAGTTTGATACCTCAGTACCTTTTGATCAAAGGAAGATTCACTTAGTAATAAACCAAATGTTTCACTTAATTCCTTAAAACTTATTCCGTCTTTCAAATACATTTGAATATAGCGTTCCAAATCTTCAGCTGTATGTTTACTATTTAAACGCATAAAAATCCCCCTAAAGTAGTTTTACTTTTTTAAGTGTCTACTTTAGGGGGGAGCATATCATCCTGGTGAAGACCACTTTTCTATTTCTATTATACCGGGATTTCCAAATCTAATA
>CALKAL010000020.1 GCA_937983065.1 uncultured Bacillaceae bacterium
TTGAGATTTGTCCTTTAGGAAGGGTCTATCGGACAAAACTTTAGGTTGACTGTTGAGATTAGGTCTATAGAAGGTCTCTAATGGACAAAACTTCAGGTTGAGTATTATTATTTGGTCTTTAGGAATCCTCTAACAGACAAAACTAAAGCGGAACGACAGAGATATGGTTTTGAGCGGCAATCTCATAGACAAATCTTTAACTGAATAACTAAGTTTTATCCTGAGCCTTTCACCAAACATCACCATTTTACTAAACAATAAAAAAGCAGCGAGGTTTCCCCCCACTGCTTTCATCACATCTTAATATCCGTAGTACATTAATTCAAAAATGAGTTGTTCTAGTTCTTCCATGCTTAAAATATCGTAGTCATCAGGATTAATTGTGAATTCAACATCACCATTCATATTTTTGTAAGCTGTATTAATCGTTAAGGCAATCCCAAGGTACTCATCACCTTCTTCGACTAATACATCAATGACGAAATTCTGTTCTTTAAGTTCGCCATTATCGATTGTAAGTTGCATTTCGAGTGCGTTAATGTCAAGTTCGTTAAATACTTCATCTAATCCTTCAAGAGCAAACTGTAATTCATCAGCTGGAACCGTATCATCAACTAACTCAAAGGATTTTTCAATAAGATTTTTAATATCATCTTCTGTGAAAACGACCGTATAAACGTCGCCATCCCTTGAAAAGTCATCGTCACTCTTCTCATTTAATAACTCACTAATAATTTCTTGAGTATGAGCGTTTAATTCCTCCGTGCTTGGAGCATCAGCATCTTCAATCTCTTCTAAATCAATTTCAACTAAATAACCTTTTAAATCTTCAGGTAATCCTAAAAATAAGCCGAAGTTGTCAATAATGCTGTCTGTTTCAATGTACATAACGTTATTTTGAAGATCTTGTAAGAAAGGAACTTCAACAGTAAATGTCATCGGGCTAAGCGTGCCAGAAAAATAAAAGACAGCTTCTTGTAAAGCCTGTTCAGCATCGTAAACACTGTCAGCTTTAAGTTCAATATCGTTTACCATTTGTATAAAAGGCTCAACCGTAGGGTCATTAAAATCAGCATCTAATTCTAAATCAATCGATGTACTTGATTCATAGCTATCCGCCTCTAATATAGAATCAAAAGCATCGACGACAGCTTCTTTATCACTTTTCGAATCTCCACAAGCAGTTAACAGTAATGCAGTCACTAAGAAAATACTTAATAAAAATTTTCTCATTAAAAATATCCCCCTTAATTATGAATCACTATCCTATGATATCATAAAATGCTTCCAATTTAGAATGACTTATGACTTATTTTATTCATATTAAAATATGGAAATGACTTAAAATAGTTCTAAAGTTTTAGGGTTATTTTACCATTGCTCAAAATAAGGATAGTTATTGATTAATTCAATTTAAACAGAATTTGAAGCAAGATACAATTCATTCATCACCATTTGTGAATATTTGTATAAAATTCTCGTATATAAAAAAGATAAAAACGAAAGCTAATTTTAAGGTGGTCAGTTATAAAATTAAAACCTGTTTAAAACATCATATTCTAAGGAGTGAGTTTAATGAATCAATCAATTCGTGATTTAATGAGTGAAGACGTCGTTACTGTATCACCAGAACAATCGATTGAAGAGGCAGCACAATTAATGGAACAGCATGACATTGGTGCTATCCCTGTTGTCAGCAATGGAGAAGTACAAGGAATTATTACTGACCGTGATATTACGTTAAGAGCGACAGCTGATGGTAATAGAAATGCGTCAGTTAGTGAATGTATGACGAGCCATGTTACGATGGTCGAAGCAAATATGGATGTCCACGATGCTGCAAGACTGATGGCTGACCAACAAATAAGACGTCTTCCTGTCGTGGAAAATGGCCAATTAGTCGGCATGTTATCTATTGGTGATTTAGCCCGTGAAGATATTTTTGATGATGAAGCAGAAGAGGCGTTATCCGATATTTCGATGCCAGATAAAAAAGAATTTTAAGTTTAGTTTTATAATAATGTAGGATAGTTATATAAAAAATTTTGACCTATAATCCCGCGTGAATGAATCAAATGTTCACAGCGGGATTATTTTTTTAAAACAAGTGAAAGAATAGTCAAACTCTTTAACGATATAGTAAGATGGAATTAAATAATATAAATAAAAAGGACGATTTTCATGCAGAAGCGAATTAGAGAATATGGCATTAACGTTGGCCGTTTAAAGCCAGGTCCATTAAACAAAATTTCAGATGTCAAAGGAGTTACTGTCGGCCATAGTACTTTAAAGGAAGGTCCAATCCAAACGGGTGTTACAGCAATCCTTCCCCATCAAGGAAACCTTTTTAAAGAAAAAGTTTTAGGCGCATCTTATGTGATTAATGGATTTGGTAAAACGATAGGAACGATTCAACTTGAGGAGTTAGGAACGATTGAAACGCCTATTTTATTGACGAATACGTTAAGTGTCGGAATAGCTAGTGATAGTTTAATTAAATATATGCTTAAGCAAAATGAGGAAATTGGAAATAGCACAGGAACCGTTAATCCGATAGTCGGTGAGTGTAATGATATGTATTTAAATGATATAAGGCAAATGGTAATTCGAGAGCAGCATGTTTTAGAAGCGTTACATAATACAGAAGTAGATTTTGCAGAAGGGGCAATCGGTGCAGGGGCAGGGATGAAATGTTTTGATTTAAAAGGGGGAATCGGTTCATCCTCCCGAGTATTTACAATCAATGATGAAAGCTATACTGTCGGCGTCCTCGTCTTCTCAAACTTTGGTGCCCTCGAACAGTTTCGGTTAAATGGTGAGCCTATTGGTCCGCAAATAAAGGAACAAATTCAGCAAAAAGCTACAAAGGAACAAGGATCAATTATGATTATTGTCGCTACCGATTTACCCATTAATGAACGCCAGCTCAAACGTCTTTCTAAAAGAGCGGGAGCAGGTTTAAGTCGTACGGGTTCATTTTTTGGAAATGGAAGCGGGGATATCGTTATTAGTTTTTCAACCGCTCAAAAAATTCCGCATATATTTGAGAAAACAGAACGATTACATACGATTCAATTGATTCACGACGATCAGATCGATATCGCCTTTGAAGCGGTCACGGATGCAACAGAAGAAGCGATATATAACTCGATGGTCACCGCGCGAACGACAATTGGTAGAGAAAATCGGAAGCTCTATTCATTAGCTGAATTTTTAAGCGGTTAGGAGGTTAAGTTAGAATGGGAAAACGAAAGGGTAAAAAGGGTGATGGCGCACTTAGAGATTTTTTTCTTTATTTTTTAGATGTTTTAATATACGTGCCTCGATTAATATTCAACTTTATTAAATCATTCTTTTAAGTCTAGCTTTCGTGAAAGAACTTGAGCAAATTTTTGTCGGAATTTTTCCTTTTCTTCATGCGTAAATGGTTTTGGTCCTTTTGTACGTTGACCACTTTTTCTCGCCATGGCACTAACATATCTTTGATTTAAAAGGGTATCTATATTTCGTTTTGAGTAAATAAATCCTTTATGGTGCATGACGAGACATTTTTTCGCTAATAAAAGGGAGGCGAGGCCGTAATCTTGAGTGATGACGATATCATTAACGTTTGCTAGCTGCATAATTTTATAATCCGCAGCTTCGTTCTCTGAATCTACATAAATCGTTTCAACATGAGGCTGTTCTTCTTTATGAGAAAAATGAGCAAAACTTTTTACGAGTAAAACGGGCAAATCCCATTTATCGCTTTCTTCAATAATAATTTCTTTAACTGGACAAGCGTCCGCATCGACTAAAATTTTCAATATCATCACCTGCTGTCATTGTAACATGTTGACTAAAAATAAGTGTTCGGTTACTATTTTTTTAAATAAATATGTCAAAATATACGGTTTTCTCGTATAAAAGGGGTGAAAAATAAATGAATAGTTCAAAATACGTTATTTTCGGGATGGGCGATGAACAATTTGCCGTCAATATTGAACAAGTTGATTCAATTGAACGCGTTAGTGAAATGACAAAGGTTCCGCAAGCGCCTCATTTTATGCAAGGTTTTACGGACTTACGCGGTGAAGTCATTTCGGTCGTTGATCTTAAGGCGTTATTAGACATCGGTACAGTCGATTTGTCAAAGGATCCCCGATTAATAATCGCCCAAATTGAAAACTTAAAAATTGCACTTCTTGTGGACGAGGCAAAGGAAGTTCTTGATTTAGAATCAGATATTGTTGAAGAGCCACCAAAAATGGTCGGCGGTGTGAAAAAAGAATACATACAAGGTGTTGCTCGATTAGAAGACCGGCTTATCATTATTATGAATATGAATAACGTTTTAAATGTAAATGAAATCGAACAAATTAAAGCAGCGAATGAGTGAGCAATTTGAACTTAAAATCATGATTGTTTTTATGCTCCAATTTCTTAAAAAGGTGGAAACTTTTTGACCAAATATACAGGCATTTTACTATATCCAAGATTCAGTGAGTATGAACTTTCGGTGCTCTTATCCGTCTTACAACAAGGGGAGAAACCTGCAATTTTCATCGGCTTAGATCATGACGTCGTAAAAGGCGAGGCAGGATTACTTTGTCAGCCAGAAAAAACGATACATCATATTGATTTAGATGAGATTGATAGCCTCGTTTTACCCGGGGTAGATGACTTCGAGCATTTGGTCAATCATGAAGAACTTTCATCATTTTTAGGCCAAGCTAATGATGGAAAGAGAATCATCGGTGCAATCTCAAGTGCACCTTATCTTTTATCTATGAGTGGCGTTTTAGAAAACAAAAAATATACAACAGGATTAACCGAAGAACAGAGGAGCTTCTTAGGGACATTTACTGAAGAAAATTATGTCGACTCCCCAGTTGTTGTAGATGACAATTTGATAACTGCAATAGGATCTGCATTCATTGACTTTGCTTTTGCCTTTGGCGACAGTTTAAAACTTAATTATGAAAAAGGATGGTATAGGTAATTATTTTTTATCCGTTATTAGAGGCTGGGACATTATTAAAAGGATGAATTGGAATACTGAACGTAGAGCAAACCAAGCTCTGGAAATATACGTAGACTCCTGCGGGAAG
>CALKAL010000021.1 GCA_937983065.1 uncultured Bacillaceae bacterium
AATTGTTAACAATTTCCTTAAAGAAAGTGATTTATGCGACGTCGTTGAACCATTATCATATCTTACGTAAAAATAAATGAAGCCTTCTCGTTATTTATCAAGAAGGCTTCATTAAATTGAGCTCTATCCAACAATCGTAGCGCATCGTTCGCATAATGTTGGGTGTTTTTCATCAACGCCAACTGTGTGCGATGATACCCAGCATCTTTCGCATTTTTCACCAGTATGTTTTTCAACGAGTAAAGCTAATCGATCATATTGTTTTGCTTCATCGTGACTATCAACGATTTCAACTTCAGATACGATTAAATATTGGTGTAAATGCTCCATAGATTGGAGTAAGCTTTTCGTCTTTTCATCTTTCGGAACAATCGTTAATTTTGCCTCTAACGACTTTCCAACAACTTTATTTTCTCTTGCTTCTTCAAGCGCTTTTAAAACCTCTTCCCGGAGCTCAATAAATTCATTCCATTTTTCTTTAATTTCTTCTTCGCCTTCGACTGTCCGAGCTTCTGGCATATCCGTTAGCTGAACACTTTCTTCTTCCACCCCTGGAATGTAGCTCCACACCTCATCTGCCGTATGGGATAAAATCGGTGAAAGTAATTTTGTTAGACTTACAATGATTTCGTAATAAACCGTTTGAATACTTCTTCTCCGTTTATCATCAGCCTTTTCAATGTATACAACATCTTTGGCAAAATCTAAATAGAAGGCACTTAAATCAACGGTACAGAAGTTATTAATCGTATGGTAAATTGTTGAGAAATCATGTTGTTCATAGCTATCTCTTACCTTTTTCACAACTTCTTGAAGTCGAATAAGCATATATTTATCAACTTCCTCTAAATCCGCATCCCGAATTGAATTATTATTTGGATCAAAATCGTGTAAATTTCCTAAAATAAATCGGAATGTGTTTCTAATTTTACGATAAACTTCCGCTACTCGTTTTAAAATTTCATCAGAGACTCGAACGTCCGCTTGATAATCAACACTGGAAACCCAAAGACGTAAAATATCTGCCCCATATTGCTTCATAATTTTCGATGGGACCATAACGTTACCGAGGGATTTACTCATTTTACGCCCTTTTCCATCTAATGTGAAACCGTGACTTAAAATCCCTTTATAAGGTGCTTTTCCAGTAACAGCAACGGCCGTTGATAACGACGAGTTAAACCAACCACGATATTGGTCCGATCCTTCTAAATAAAGATCCGCTGGGCGTTGCAAATCATCCCGCTCAACTAATACCCCTTGATGCGTCGAACCAGAGTCAAACCAAACGTCCATAATGTCCGTTTCTTTTGTAAACTGACCATTAGGACTAGACGGATGCGTAAATCCTTCTGGTAGTAAATCTTTAGCATCTCTTTCAAACCAAACATTCGAGCCGTGTTCACGGAATAACTCGGAAACATGGTCAATCGTTTCATCTGTAATAATTGGCTCACCATTTTCCCCGTAAAAGACTGGAATCGGGACACCCCAGACCCGTTGACGGGAAATACACCAATCTTCGCGGTCCTTAACCATGTTATGCATCCGAACTTCCCCCCACTCAGGATGCCATTTTACATTTTTAATCTCCTCTAAAATTTGATCGCGAAAATCTTTAATTGAGGCAAACCATTGGGAAGTTGCTCTAAAAATAGTCGGTTTTTTCGTACGCCAATCGTGTGGGTACGAGTGAGTAATGAAATCGAGCTTTAATAATGCGTCGACTTCCTCTAATTTTTCCGTAATATTTTTATTCGCTTTATCGTAAAACATCCCTTCAAAACCAGGTGCTTCCTCAGTAAAAACGCCTTTTTCATCGACAGGACATAGGGCGTCTAAACCGTATTTTTTACCAACCCAAAAGTCATCTTCCCCGTGACCTGGCGCCGTATGAACACATCCAGTACCTGATTCAGTCGTGACATGCTCACCTAAAATAACTAGTGAATCACGGTCGTAAAATGGATGTTTACAAACAACGTGCTCCAAATCCGTCCCTTTAAAAGTTTTGACAACTTCATATTGATCCCATTCAACTGCAGTTGCAACCTCTTCTATTAAGTCTGAAGCAAC
This sequence comes from uncultured Bacillaceae bacterium, assembly GCA_937983065.1. GTDB lineage: Bacteria > Bacillota > Bacilli > Bacillales > Alkalibacillaceae > CALKAL01. Next base: position 2,077 of record CALKAL010000021.1, read on the forward strand.
GACATATTTTTTATCATTAGCTGAAACAACGGCATATTCAAAGTCGGGATGAAGAGCAATCCCTAAGTTAGCTGGAATCGTCCAAGGCGTTGTCGTCCAAATAACGAATTTTTCATCGCCGTCTAAAACACCTTTTCCATCTTTGACGTCAAAAGCGACATAGATGGACGGTGAACGTTTATCCTGATATTCAATTTCAGCCTCGGCTAAAGCTGATTCAGACGAAGGTGACCAATAAACTGGCTTTTTACCTTTGTAAATATACCCGCGCTTCGCCATCTCACCAAACACTTTAATTTGTTGCGCTTCAAAGGAAGGGTCAAGGGTAATATACGGATTATCCCAATCCCCTCGGACACCGAGCTGTTTAAATTGAACACGCTGATTATCGAGCTGTTCTAACGCATACTGTTTACATAAATCTCTAAATTCCGCTTCACTCATTTTTTTACGGTCAATCTTTTTCTTTTTCATTAAGGCAACTTCAATCGGCAAACCGTGCGTATCCCAACCGGGAACATAAGGCGCGTTGAAGCCAGTCATCGATTTATGACGGACGATCATATCTTTTAAAATTTTATTTAACGCATGCCCTAAATGAAGGTCTCCATTCGCATACGGTGGACCATCATGCAAAATATACATTGGGCGTCCCTTCGTTCGTTCCTGAACTTTCTCATAAATGTTCATCTCATCCCACTGTTTTTGCATTTCTGGTTCTCTTTTCGGTAAGTTGCCCCGCATCGGAAAATCCGTTTTGGGCATTAATAACGTCTCTTTATAATCCATTTTCATCCTCCTAAATTTATAAACAAAATAAAAAAACCTTCCCAATCCCAACAAAGGGACGAGAAGGACTCGCGGTACCACCCTAATTGAATGATCCAAAAATCAATCATTCCACTCGGCGATGTTGTAACGGCCATCAACCGTCCTTTTCTACTATAAGTTCGAAAGGAGACTCCAGGATGATTTTCCTTAAAAGTTCGTGACTAGGCTCCCACCATCCCTAGCTCGCTTAAACTGAAAGCCTTTAAGTACTTTTCCCATCTTCATCGATTAAAGATTTACTTGTTATCTTATAAAATTATATGAAGTTACTATTATAACGTCAAGAAAAATTACTTTTCAATCGGATATTCCCCGATTTGTTGATCCCGCGTCTGTTGATCGCCATCAATTTCAAATAAATCTTCCCAATCTTCATTTTCGATAATATCTAATTGGGCTTCAACTAACATTTTTAATCGAGTCCGAAATACTTTTGCTTGTTTTCTCAATTCCTCTACTTCAATTGAAACAGAACGGGATTTAGCTAATGCATCATTAATAATTCTATCCGCATTTTTTTCTGCTTCTTTTATAATTAATTTCGCTTCTTTATTCGCATTATTTTTCACTTCATCAGCTGTTTCTTGAGCAACGAGAATTGAACGATTTAACGTTTCTTCAATATTATTATAATGGCTTAATCGTTCCTCGAGCTCCGAAACCCGATCCTCTAAAGACTTCTTTTCCCGAATGACTTTTTCAAAATCTTTAATGACCTGATCGAGAAATTCATTGACCTCATCTTCATCATAGCCTCTAAACCCTCTTGTAAATTCCTTGTTATGAATATCTAATGGTGTTATCCCCATCTTAAACTGCCCCCTTTTCGTACAATTGTAAACGATATAAATACTTTATTCGACAAAATTTAAGAAAATCCTTCACGTTTTGCTTAATTTAATTTTTCATATTTAACGATCAAATTATTTTTTCTCGTCACGCCATTTAATTGAGTCACTTTACTTCGACCAAATTTTCTAACAGATATGAGGTCTCCTGGTTCAGTTACAAAGGCTGGATTAGTCACAATTCGATGATTCACTTTGACGAACTCTTTTTCAATAAGCTGCTGGGATTTTTGTCTTGAAAGGTTATAAATCTCTTTTATCATAACATCTAGTCGCATCGATGAAACAGTACCTTGTTTTTCCTCCCACTCGTTATCAGAACGAATCATTTGCTTAGAAGAAATCTGCTTGAAATCTATTGAGCCGTTTTTAATTTTTTTGAATTGATTAATTAAAAATGTATCGATTTGCGCATCAACGAGAATTTGAATCGTCCCATGATTAACGATAATATCCCCTATCTTTTTTCGCATAACCCCTAAAGACATTAAAGAGCCAAGCACATCGCGATGGGTAATCGTCATAAATTTTGTCGGATAGTGCCCTTCTAATACAGTAATCGAATAATCTTCTTTTTCAACTACCTCATAAAAAGGGGCGAGAATCGCTCGTTTCCTTTCAGCTTTGTCGTATCCACCGAAAAAAGTTAAATTCAAATCAGACTGTTTTCCAATCACAGATTCAAATATTAGTTGTTCGCGAGGATCGAGAAAATCGGTTAATACCGTTTTATACTGCGTTTCAACGTCATCTTTCCAACCTAGAACGAGATCAACAAAAGGCTGTTCCTCTGGTCGAAAATGCTGATATATACTCATATGTATCCTCTCTTATTTTATTGTTTAAACTAACATAGTAAAAAGTGTACCTAATCCCCGTGCTGCTAAGTTTAAAGCGATAATCGCAACAAGTGGAGAAATATCAAGCATGCCAATTGGTGGTATAATTTTTCGAAACGGTTCTAAATAAGGCTCGCAAATTTTTCCGAGCATTTGACCAAATGGAGTATCTCTTGACCCCGGCAACCATGACATAAAAATGTATATGATGAGTAATATTGAGTAAATATGAAGGATTGTAGTTAATAAACTAAATATTTGATATAACACGAGACATTACCTACCTTTTAGAAAAGTCTTCTTCTACGACGAAATCTGAGATGCTACCTGAAATATGAACATTTTCTGGTGTACATAAAAATGTTTGGTGGCCGAGCTTTTGAATATTGCCATTAATTCCGTAAACCGTTCCACTTAAAAAATCAATAACTCGACGGCTCGTTAGTTGATCGAGCCGCTCAATATTAATGACGACTGACTTTTTCTTTTTCAAATGATCAGCAACCGTCTGGGTTTCATCATATGATGTTAATTCAAATAAAACCATTTTCGTATCGTTTTGAATCGCTTTTAAGCTAACGACATTATCTTTTTGCGATTGCTCAGGCTGTCTTTGTTCTAATTGATTGATGTCATTATTTTCTTCGAGGTCAAAAAAAGATTTGAACTTTTCTTTAAATCCCATTCGATTTTCCCCCTAATTTGATTCATTTCCGACTAAGCTTGTCCCGATGCGAATATGAGTTGCCCCTTCTTCAATCGCAATTTCAAAGTCTTGGCTCATCCCCATCGATAAATAATGACACGGTGCAAAAGGTAAATTCATTTTCTCAACTTCCTCTTTTAACGAACGTAAATCTTTAAAGCATTGTCGTATAACTGATTCATCGTCTGTTAAAGGTGCCATCGTCATTAGACCGACGATTTCAATTTGTTCATATTGTTCTAACGATTCAATAAACGGAATGACTTCTTCTTTGTTTAGACCGTGCTTTGACTCTTCACCACTCGTATTCACTTGGACGAAACACGGTATTTTTCGAGTCGCTCGCTTATTAATTTCTTTCGCCAACGATTTTCGATCTAAAGAATGAATATAATCGACCTCGTCAATTAAATCTTTAACTTTACGAGATTGTAACGTTCCGATAAAATGCCAAGTGACTTCATCACGAATCGCTTCATATTTTTGTAAAAATCCTTCTAAACGGTTTTCACCTAAATGGTTAATCCCGATATCTACTGCTTTTTTAGCTGTTTCATTAGAGACATACTTTGTCACGGCAATGATGTTAATTTCATTTGGGTCCCGATGAACTCGTTTAGCAGCTTGTTCGATTTTACTTAATAAATGAGTGTAATTCGTTTGTAATGACATGTTGAATCCCCTTTATCATCTATTGTTTATATATAAATGCCATCATCCTACCAGTTTTTCCTTGATCGCGTCGATGGGAAAAAAATAGTTTTTCATCTCGGTATGTACAATAGGAGCTCACATGAATATTCGTCGGTTTTATACCAGCATCGACTAAAATAAGTTCATTTAATCGTTTTAAATCAAGGAAATAATGATTTGGACGTGATCGTTGTAATACTTCTTCTCGATATTTTAAAGGAATATGTTTAATGACGTTATCATCTACTTCATAATTCAGTTTAGAAATGGCTGGACCTATGACCACTTCAATATTCGCTTCACTAATTCCTTTATTTTTTAACATTTTAATCATTTCAGGTCCGATTTTATCAACGGTTCCTTTCCAACCTGCATGGGCAATCCCAATCCATTCACTATCTTTACTTTTAAAATATAGTGGAACACAATCGGCATAAAAATTAACGAGAAATTGCTTCCGTTTATTTGTCAACAATCCATCTGCTTCTATTTGGGGCTCATGGGTAAAGGGGGTTAAATCATCTCTTTCTGTCAAATCGATAATACGCCGGCTATGAATTTGGTTGAGACAAATCCAATCATTGATATCGACATTTAAAGATTCACTTACTATTTGTCGGTTTTCCATGACAGCTTTTTTAGAATCGTTAACATGTAAAGCGACATTCAAAGACTGATACGCCCCATCACTAACCCCCGATTGCCTCGTTGTAAATCCAGCTATGACATTGTCATTTTCCCAAGCGTCAATTAGTAACAATCGATTATCAACTTGATTAAAGAGATCATTCATATGTTTTCGACCCTCCTTGCTATCTTATATTTTAACATATCGCCTTTCATTTTTCCGTAAACGTTAATCAATTTGTTCTGTTGAATAGGACGGTAAGTTTATTAATATAACATCAATCCCAATTTTCTCAATATGATGCCACTTAATCGAAACCTCTTCCTCTTGCCCTAAGATGCCGAACCATTTTCCTTTGACCGTGACGATTAATGAATCAATTTTACCGTATTGAACGTCGATTTCTAAGTCACTAATAAAACCGATTTTTTCTCCATTAGTCACATTTACAATATCCTTCGTTTGTAACTCAGTTAATAGCATCAACATGATCACCCCTTAAAATTATTTTATGATATAAAAATTAAAAAAAGCCCTAATTGTAAGTACGAACCTAAAAAGGACGAGTCACTTTTTTTAAGGTTGTACATACAATTAAGGCTCTTATTTATTATTCAATCACTTTTTTGTTCATTTCTTTAATTGCTGATTTTTCTAATCGAGAAACTTGTGCTTGGGAAATTCCGATTTCTTCGGCGACTTCCATTTGGGTTTTACCTTCAAAAAAACGTTGGTTAATAATTAATTTTTCCCGTTCATTCAAATGTTTAATTCCTTCCCGAATAGCTAGTTCATTTAACCATGATGAATCTTTCTGTTTATCATCTCTAATTTGATCGACGACGTATATCGGATCACTACCATCATTGTAAATCGGTTCGAATAAAGAAATCGGATCTTGAATGGCATCGAGTGCAAATACGATATCCTCCTGTGGGATGTCCATTTCTCTCGCAATATCTTTTGTCGTCGGTTCAGTGGATGTTTTACTCATCAATCTTTCTTTAATTTGTAGAGCTTTATAGGCAATATCTCTTAAAGATCTTGAAACTCGAATCGGATTGTTATCTCGTAAATATCTTCTAATTTCACCGATAATCATCGGAACAGCGTACGTCGAAAATTTTACATTTTGACCTAAATCAAAATTATCGATTGATTTCATTAATCCGATGCAACCGACTTGGAATAAATCATCTACGTTTTCGCCACGATGATTAAATCGTTTAATTACACTTAAAACTAATCTTAGATTACCGTTAACGAGCTTTTCCCTAGCCTCTAACTCTCCTCCTTGAAGTTTTTTAAACAATTCTCGCATTTCTTCATTCGTAAGTACTGGTAATTTCGATGTATCTACACCACAAATTACTACTTTATGTCTCGCCATGTGTGCCCCTCCCGTATGGAGATTGATGTCATTTTAAGTTTCTCCATAATGAGGGATTTTATGCGACGCTTTAATTTTTCTAAATGTTATACCATTTTATTAAATTCTCTCTTTAATCGTTTAATTATTTTTTTCTCTAATCGGGAAATATATGATTGAGATATACCGAGCTGCTCTGCAACATCTTTTTGCGTTTGTTCTTTATAGCCACTTAAGCCAAAACGCATTTCCATAATTTGTTTTTCGCGCCCGGTTAATTTAGATAAAGCTGATTTTAATAAATTTTTATCAACATGTAAATCTAACTCTTTCGTTATTATATTTTCATCTGTCCCTAATACATCAGAAAGTAATAATTCATTTCCGTCCCAATCGACATTGAGAGGCTCATCGAAGGATACTTCTGTCTTTCTCTTACTATTCCTTCTTAAGTACATTAATATTTCATTTTCAATACAACGGGAAGCATATGTTGCTAATTTAATATTTTTCTCAGGATTAAAAGTATTGACCGCTTTGATTAACCCGATTGATCCAATACTTATCAAATCTTCAATATTGATTCCAGTATTTTCGAACTTCTTGGCAATGTAAACGACTAAACGTAAATTATGCTCGATTAACTTAGATTTTGCTTCTTCGTCTCCCTTTGTAACCCGATTAAGCATTTCTTTTTCTTCTTCTTTTGAAAGGGGCGGAGGTAAAGCTTCACTCCCACCAATATAATAAATTTCCTTAGCCTTTCGCTTTAATGCTAGCGAAAAGAAATATTGCTTAATCTTGGTCCAAATACGTTTCATTAAGATACTCCTTTCCTGTGATGAATCTTTGTTTTTTTCGTTTGCAATAATTCAGGATGTAATAAGCATTGATAAGATAAGCTTTGTGAAAATTCACCAAAATGAATGCCGACGTATACATTTCTCGTTGAAAACAGTTTGTCATCAAGCTTTATATGCACTGAATCAACGGTAAATACAGGTAACAGCCCTTGCTCACCTCCAGCTTTTTTAAAAGGAATAAAATGAATTGGTACATCACTTGTTAAGCCCTCAAAATGGTTTAATTGTTTTAGTTTTTCAATAACATCTTCATGAAACCATCGTTGGACAATCTTTTCTTCAATAAGCATAATTGGCTGATTTGTAATCGGATGCAGTAGTTGATTACCTGTATCGACAAATCCCTTTACTGTTTCAACATTGTTGTTAAAGTGAATGTCCACATTTACTACATTCGTATTGTGTAATTTAATAATGGCGATCTGATGCAATCTATTTTTTATAAAAAATAATACAATTGGAAAACTAATAACGATAAAAATCCAGCTCACACTATTGCCATAACCGATATCGAAAATAAAAGGAATGTTTATGCCATTTGATTGAAGTAAAAAATGAAGTGCAAATAAGCCACCTCCAATCGCAAAATTAATAAAGTAAAAGGCTAAAAAGTATAATAAATAAGTTTGAATAGACTCAAACTTAAAAGCGATTAATATAATGCCTATCGAATAGATAATTTTCACAATTGGATGTTCTAGCCAGTCCAAATTAAAAAGAAGGATAAGGGGAATAATCAATGATGCGTAAAAACTGGCTAAAATAATTCGATATTTGTTAAAAGGCCTTTTCATCAACCATGCCACTGTAAATAAGACAAAGGCATCAAATAATAGGTTGAGCAGCCAAATTAGATCAACGTATAATTCCAAATGATTCAATCCTTTATATCAGTTAATCTATATTATAAAAAAAGAAGCTAAAAAATAATGTCATTTTTTCAGCCTCTTTCACTTCTTATTTTGCAATGTTTTGTCATAGGGATAATTATGGCTTTGTTTCGTTAATGTTAGAAGAATAAATTGGGGATGAATGTAATAGAGAAAACGAATGAATGTAGGAAATCGAGACAGTTATAAGTTGTCGTGATTTATAGTTGGGATGCATGTCTTGCAGTCCGACCGTCACGCCGCATTAATAGTTATCAATAAACAAAAAATAGTTCTAGTTATTACAATCAATAATAACTAGAACTATTTTTATAATTTTATTAAGAGATATATTACTTATCACGATTTCTATTTCTTAAAAATGTCGGTATGTCTAACGTATCTTCTTCGTAAACTGGTTGACGTGATGGTGAATGGTCAACATTTGCTTGCTTTGCTGCTGAGCCTTGTTGTTGAAACGGTGCTACACTTTGTCTATTTTCATCAAAGCCTGTAGCGATTACTGTGACGACAATTTCTTCCTTCAAGTTTTCATTAATGACAGACCCGAAGATAACATTAACATCTTGATCGGCTGCTGATGTAACGATTTCAGCTGCTTCTTGAACTTCATACAAGCTCAAGTTAGCCCCGCCTGAAATGTTCATTAAAACACCGTGAGCTCCGTCAATTGATGTTTCTAATAAAGGTGAAGAGATTGCTTTTTTCGCCGCTTCTGTCGCCCGGTTTTCCCCAGTTGCAACCCCGATTCCCATTAAGGCAGATCCTTTATCCGCCATGATTGTTTTCACGTCAGCAAAATCAACGTTAATGAGTCCTGGAACTGCGATTAAATCGGAAATCCCTTGTACACCTTGGCGAAGAACGTTATCCGCTTCACGAAACGCCTCTAACATCGGTGTGTTTTTATCAACAATTTCTAATAAACGGTCGTTTGGAATAACGATTAACGTATCGACATTTGATTTTAATGCATCAACACCTGCTGTCGCTTGCGTTGATCGTCTTCTTCCTTCAAATAAAAAAGGTCGAGTAACAACGCCAACGGTTAATGCGCCAAGCTCTTTAGAAATTTGAGCAATAACTGGAGCGGCACCTGTACCTGTTCCACCGCCCATACCTGCTGTAACAAATACCATGTCGGCACCTTGTAGAGCTTCTTCAATAGCTTCCTTACTTTCTTCAGCGGCTTTTTTACCTACTTCAGGATTAGCACCTGCTCCTAATCCTCTCGTTAATTTATCACCAATTCTTAATTTCGTTTCAGCTTTTGACAAATTTAAAGCTTGGGCATCCGTGTTAACGGCAATAAACTCGACTCCTTGAACACCATGTTCAATCATCCGATTGACTGCGTTACTTCCGCCACCACCGACACCGATTACTTTTATTTTTGCTAACTGATCAACATTTGACTCAAAATCTAACATGTCAGGTTCCTCCTATTAGTACAGAATTCCTTTCTAACTTTAACAGAGTGAAGGAAACAATCATTAATCGAAAAAGTAGTTTTGTAGTTTCTTGACAAAAGATTCTTTCTCCTTCGGTTTGTTTTTAACAGTTTCTTTTCTAGGTTTTTGTTGTCTTACACGATTAGGTTTTGGGGTTTCCGTACCTTGACTCATTTCAATCCCCGTTATATACTCTTTACCTTGTATTTTCGCATTACGAAAGGCAAATTGCAAGGTACCTAATCCAACTGTAAAATGCGCTTCCCTCACTCCAATGAGTGTCGGTATTGATAATCTGACATTTGATTGAAATACTTCTCTTGCTAATTCAGTCACACCAGGTAAACTGATAACTCCTCCAGTTAACACGTAGCCCCCAGGTAAGTCTCGATAACCCATTCGTCTTATTTCTTGAAGTGCGAAATAGAGAATTTCAGCTAATCTAGCTTCTATGATTTCGGCAATTTGCACTTGGTCAAATGTCTGCTTTTCGTTGCTACCTATCGTTGTCACTGTAAATGTGTTATCCTCAAGAGCATCTTTGCGATAAGCGTGACCATAATCGATTTTAATATTTTCTGCTTCTTCAGTCGTTGTTTTCATCCCGATTGATAAATCTTTCGTTATATGGTCTCCACCTAGAGGAATGACTGACGTATCAACTAAAAATCCTTCTTCAAAAATTGATATCGTCGTACTCCCAGCCCCGATATTAATTAGGCCTACACCAAGTACTCTTTCATCCTTTGATAGGGAGAATTCTCCAGCAGCTAAAGGTTGTAAAACGATATCTTGAATTTCTAGTCCTGCTCGTTCAACACATTTAATAATGTTATGTAAATTTGTTCGACCACACGTGATCAGCGTTCCTTCCATTTCGAGACGGACACCAATCATGCCACGAGGATCTTTAATTTCATCTTGACCGTCGACGATAAATTGTTTTGGAATGACGTCGACCAATTCTCTTTCAGGAGGGATGGACATGACTTGGGAAGCTTCAATAACTCGACGGACATCTTCATCACCAATTTCCCTCGTCTCACTCGATACTGCAACAACGCCGTGCGTATCTTGTAACTGTACATGACTTCCATTTATACTAACAATAACTCTTTTAATTTCGGTATCAACCATTCGTTCAGCCTGATCAACGGCATTTTGAATAGAATGAACCGTTTGATCGATGTCTACAATCGCACCTTTTTTCATTCCATTCGATTGAGCCACTCCGACACCAATGACATTTAATGTTTCATTCGATACTTCTCCGATTATTACTTTAATTTTAGATGTTCCAATATCTAAGCTGACTAATGTTTCACTACGATTCAATTTCTGCACCTCCGATTAAGGCTTCCACTGCATATATTCTATTTTTCATTTCCTTTAATCTCTATTAATTCTACATTTGTCTCTTATTTACCTTCAAGATTCAACAAAAAAGTACATTTTTCGTAAATTAGTCCGAATCGTCTGTTTCATTTTCTAGATTGGGTTCTTCATCTAGATCCAATTCAATGAGATCGTCCTCAATCTCTTGAGAAAACGGTTGGAAATAAGCACCGACGTCTATATACAAAATTCCTGCTGACATTGGGTCTAATTGGGATGCGATGGAAGGATATATAGACATTTTATCCTTAAAATTTCTTATCGAGGCGATGACTTCTTGTCCATCTGTCATAAACAGTCTAATTCGATATTGATTTAATTCAATTGGCTCCCAAAAAATTTCCGAAATTAATGAGACGATCGGATCTTCTAGCTGAGCTAATTGGGTCGTCAATTCAACTAAAATTGCTTCATCGATAAACTCATACAAAATCGGAGCATCACCTTTAGGAAATTCTAAAGGAAAGCTATCTAATATATTACCATTTTCTAATATAGGATAGTAGTTACTTCCATTATTTACATATCCAACACGACTTAATTCAGAAACTTCAACAATGAGACGGTTATACCACTTTCTTTGAATTTGAACATCATCAATTTCCGGATGCTGTTTTATATGATCAATCGTATCATTAATATTTATATTCCAATATGATTGATCGGTCGTTAACTGACTCAATTGTATAATTTCCGAATCATCAACGTTCAAATTGTTCATAACTTCAATCGATTTCAAATGACTCAAAGGCGACTGTAAATAAACGATAACGACAATTAAAAGTAGAATGATTGTTAAATACGTGAAAAACCTTCTATTAGCTCTTCTTTTTCGCCTTTCTTTTAATTTAGGAATACGGTCTTCGATGGAGATTACTTTTTTATCTGTCATCCATTAAGCTTCTCCTTAAACATTAAACTATTAAAATTTCTCTATTTCTATATTATAGCATAGATTAACGACGTAAAATAAAGGTATTTGAAATCTTTTAGACAATTTCAACTTCAGTAACGAGGTCGATATTATAATTCTTTTTCACTTCTGTTTTTACTAAATTAATAAGTGCTATCACATCGTCGTAAGAAGCGTCATTTTCATTAACGATAAAATTGCCGTGAAGCTCGGATATTTTCGCTCCACCGATTGCATGGCCCTTTAATCCGAGTTCTTCAACGAGCTGTCCAGAGTGCCTAGGAAGAGGGTTTTTAAACACACTTCCGCAACAAGGGGCATCCCACGGTTGAGTGACCCGGCGATATTCCTTATGCTTCTTCATTTCAGCGAGAATTTCTTTTTTATCCTTTTTATCTAACTGTAAAATAGCTTCTAAAACATAGCCTTTCTTTTCTCCATGCAAAATTGAATGACGATATGAAAATTTCATCTCCTCATTTGTCAGCCAAGCTGTTGTACCATCTTCAAATAAAATATGCGCTTTTACTAATATTTTCGATGTATCTGATCCGTGAGCACCAGCATTCATATAAACGGCGCCACCGATACTTCCAGGGATCCCTCCATAAAATTCAAGTCCACTTAAACCTTCGCGCCCCATAATGGCAGCTAATCGGACGAGGGGATAGCCCGCTCCTACTTTTATTTGATCATTATCAATTTCTATATGATCCATCCCTTTTCCTAATTGAATGACAGCCCCTCTTATCCCTTCATCGGGAATAAGTAAATTAGAGCCGCGACCGATAATACGTATTGGCATTTGATGTTTTTTCAACAGTTTAATCGCTTCAATTAAACCATCAATCGAACTTGGCTTAATTAATAAATCTGCAGGTCCACCAATCTTTATCGTCGTATATTTTTTTAACGGTTCATCGACTAACACTTTACCAACTTTTTTATCGTTAAGTTCATTAATTAATGTTTCCATTCAAACCATCCTTTTTCGATTAAGAATGTATTAATTACATTTTCGCATACCGGCTCAAATTTAACAATAATCCTAATGATATTAATGTTAATGTTAATGAAGATCCACCGTAGCTTAATAACGGTAATGTAATACCCGTTACAGGAATGAGGCCGATGACGACACTAATATTGATCATCACTTGGATTAATATCATTGCCGTTATCCCAAAAGCAAGCAGTGTCGCAGTTAAGTCTTGGGAATGAATCGAAATTAATATACCACGCCACACGATGACGAAAAATAAAAATAAAATAAACGTACCACCGATCAAACCGAGCTCCTCAGCCATGACGGAAAAAATAAAATCTGTCTGAGGCTCAGGTAAATAAAAATATTTTTGCATACTATTACCATAACCTAACCCCATCAATCCGCCTGGTCCGATTGCATATAACGATTGAATAATTTGAAAGCCATCACCGAGGGGATCTTCCCAAGGATTTAAAAACGCTTTAATCCGGTTAATTCGATATGGCGCCGATATAATGAGTCCAGCTAAGCCAACAACACCTAATAAGCCTAATGATACAAAATGACTTATTTTAGAACCCGCTATAAACAGCATTAACATCCCAGTTAGCACGAATACTAAACCCGTTCCTAAATCGGGCTGCAGCATCATTAATGCAAATGGGATAAAAATAAGCGCAAGCATCGGAAGAAACCCTTTATGAATCGATGATAATTCATGTTGTTTTTTCGGTAAAATCGATGCGAATAATAATATTAATCCGAGCTTCATAAATTCACTTGGCTGGATACTAAAGGCTCCGATTCCAATCCAGCTTTTAGCGCCCCCTCTTACCATCCCTATACCAGGAATAAAAAGGGCAATTAATAATATGACACAAGCAATATAAATGAGTATAGACATGTTCGTCCATCTGTAATAAGGAATTTTCATCATAAACCATATCCCGATTAAACCGATAACAGCAAATAATATTTGTCTTTTAACATAAAAAAAAGAATCTCCAAGCTTATAGTCAGCCCAAATAGCCGATGCACTATAAACCATGGCAATTCCGATGGCTAATAAAATTAAAATAGCCGTTAATAAGACGATATCAAATGAATTTTCTCGTTGTTTTTCCAATTAAAAACACCCCTGACTTTAGTTAAAGTCGGGGCAAGTGTTGTGTACAAGCCCCTATTAAAGCTTATGCACAACATCGATAAACATGTCACCACGCTCTTCATATGAAACGAACTGATCCCAACTCGCACAAGCAGGTGATAATAATATAATATCTTGTGGAGCGCTTTTTTCATACGCTAAAATAGTTGCCTGTTCCAAATTGTCAACGACGTAAATTTCGTCATACCCTATTTTTTTAGCCGCTTTTTTTATTTTTTCCTTTGATTCACCGTAAACGATACAACGTTTAACATTGGAAAAATGATTGATGAGCGAATCAAATTCATTTCCCCGGTCTAACCCTCCCGCAATGAGAGTGATAGGCTCTTCAAATGCATGAATCGCCTTTAACGTTGCCTCAATATTCGTCGCCTTTGAATCGTTATAAAATTTTCTACCGTTTAATTCAGAAACGAATTGCAAGCGATGTTTTACGCCCGTAAACGTTTGAAGGACAGTTTTTATAACGTCATTCGGAACATTAAAATGTTTACTAACGATAATCGCAGCTAATACATTTTCTAAATTATGATCCCCACGTAATGCAATCTCATCTTTAGTGATGATTCGTTCATTGTCATAGTAAATGATGTGATCTTTAACATATATTCCTTCATTTAGCTGGTGATAAACTGAAAAAGGAATCGGCTTAGCACGAACGTCTGAAGCCCTTTCCTTTACAATCGTTGTTTCATTATTGTAAATAAAAAAGTCCGCTTCCGATTGATTTTTCGTTATATTTAATTTCGCTTGAACATAATCATCCATCGTTTTATGAAAATCTAAATGAGCCTCTGTTACATTTAAGATGATAGCAAGATTCGGCTTAAATGTATCAATCGCTTTTAATTGGAATGACGATAACTCCATAATAACTGGTTGTCCATCTTCTTGATTTCTTGCGACTGTTGTTGCGACTTCTCCAATATTTCCAGCAATTAATGGATTTAGTCCACCTGCTTTTAACAGCTCGTATATTAACGTTGTTGTCGTCGTCTTACCATTTGATCCAGTGATTCCAATGATTGGTCCGTCGATTAAATAATAAGCGAGCTCAACTTCTGTAATAACCTTTATATTTCTTTTTAACGCCTCTTTCACAATCGGGTTGTCATACGGAATACCTGGATTTTTCACAACTAGATCGACATCATCCAATAGTTCAATCGGGTGATGCCCAGTCGTTACATCTATACCGAGTCGACTGAAACGTTCTGCGATTTCGTTATTTTCAATCGCTAATAAATCATTAATTTTAAATCGAATATTACTATCTAATAATAATTGTGCCGCCGCTTCACCACTTTTAGCTAAGCCTAACACTAAGACGTGATTGTACGGAAATTGTTGTAATGTTTTCACTAAATCCACACCTCAATATAAACGCCAATTATCGCGCAAATTGCACCAACAAGCCAAAAAGTGACGACTACTTTCCACTCTGACCAGCCAGAAAGCTCGTAATGATGGTGCAATGGGCTCATTTTAAAAACTCTTTTTCCAGTCGATTTAAAAGAAATTACTTGAATAATGACTGACAAAGTTTCAATGACGAAGACGCCACCGATAATAATTAATAATAGCTCAAGCTTTAATAAAATCGCGACCATCGCCAACGAAGCACCGAGAGCGAGCGACCCCGTATCTCCCATAAAAACTTTCGCAGGATGGCTATTAAACACAAGAAACCCAAGCAATGCACCGACAACTGCAAAAGTGAAAATTAAAATTTCCGCTGGAGCTCCGTAGTAAAATCCGATAATAGCAAACGCAGCAAAAGCAATCGATGCCGTACCTGCGACTAAACCGTCTAGGCCGTCTGTTAAATTAACCGCATTTGACGAACCAACGAGCATCAGCAATAGAAAAATACTATAAAAGATACCGAAATGAATGGAAAAATCGGTACCTGGAATCGTAACCGCTGTATCAAAGCCATTATTATGTAGAATAATATAGACGATCACCGCAATGACAATTTGCCCGAACATCTTTTGCTTCGACGTTAAACCGAGATTGCGCTTTTTCAAAATTTTAATTAAGTCATCTAAAAAGCCGATTAACCCGTAACCGATTAAAACAAACAATAAAATAAAAAACTCCTCCGAAAAATGGGCGTGTTCGTAATTCCACACTGCAAACACAGTTGTGAAAATAATGGCGAAAATTATCATCACTCCGCCCATCGTTGGAGTTCCTGATTTTACTTTATGGGATTCTGGGCCTTCTTCTCGTATACTTTGCCCAAACTTTAATCGTTTTAAGAAAGGGATTAATATAGGAGAAATAAGTACTGCAAATAAAAATGCAATCGCTATAGTTAATAGAATTGTCAATTGTGGCATTTATAATCGTCCTTTCAATCTTGCATTATACAATTTCCTCGATAATTTCTTCTAATTTCATCGCTCTTGAACCTTTGAATAATATAACGGTATTTTCTTTTAATCGCTCTTTAATTGCTGAAACGATTTTGTCTCTATCAACAAAATGCTTCGTTTCAATTCGAATATGCTCAGAAATCCCATCAGTAATATGCTTACTGTCACTTCCGTACGTATAAACGGCATCAATCTGTTCATCAATCGATTTTCCGACCTTTTTATGTTCAGTCTCAGAAAAAGTGCCTAATTCTAATATATCCGCTAAAACTAATACTTTATGTTTGTAAGGCATATTTTTTAGTACGTTAATTGAAGCAATCATTGATGTAGGCGACGCGTTGTACGCATCATTAATGATTGTGACATTTTCATTTAATTTTATTTGTTCAAATCGCATCAATTTAAATTGAATCGTTTTTAATGCTTCATTTATCTCGCTAACACTAATATCTAGCATACGACCGACCGCGTAAGCAAAAGCACTGTTTTTCGCTTGATGTTCCCCTAATAACGGAATCGTAAATAATTGATTCTCAATATAAAAAGTCGTCTGATCCAATTGTTGTTTAATATCGTAAACATAAACATCATTGGCTTCATGAAATCCACAAGTCACAACTTCATAAGGTAAATCAACGTTTAATAACGGTTCGTCCCCATCAACGATTAAACGGCCTAAATTATTTAATCCAGAAACAATTTCTAGTTTTGCTTTTGCAATTCCTTCCCTACTTTTTAGAAATTCAATATGGGATTCTCCAATGTTCGTAATCACAGCTATATCTGGCTTAGCAATTTGTGATAATCGTTCAATCTCACCGAAATGGTTCATCCCCATCTCTAATACAAGCATCTCACAATTTAAATCCATTTTTAAAATAGATAGGGGTAAACCGATATGATTATTTAAATTTCCAATCGTTTTCGTCACATGATATTTCGTTTTTAACACTTCGTAAATGAGTTCTTTTGTCGTCGTTTTACCGTTTGATCCAGTTATTCCAATAACTTTCGGATTCACTTTATCCCGATAAAAGGAAGCGAGCTTTTGCAAGGCTTCAATCGTATCCTCAACTAATATTAATGGAAAATCATCAGGAATGTGTGGGTCAATTTCTTTTTTACCCCAAAATGCAAATTTAGCTCCATTTTCTATCGCCTGAATAATAAAATCATGACCGTCAAAATTGTCACCGATAATAGGCACGAATAATCCGTCCGTTACTTGATGGCGACTATCCGTAAATACTTCATTAATTAATACCGAATCATCAAAATGACCCCGAACGTGACTAAATAATTGTTTTATTTCAGCTGTCGTTATTTTTCCCATTAAAACTTCTCCTTCAACAGTTCTGTAATAATTTGTCTTGCCACTTCCCGGTCGTCAAAATGATGTCTTTCTCCATTAATTTCTTGATACGTTTCATGTCCTTTTCCAGCGATTAATACGATATCATCCTTCGCTGCTGAATGAATCGCTTCTTTAATCGCTTCCTTTCGATCAGTAATAACTTGAAAATCATGACCTGATAAATGTCCTGTCATATCCTTTAATATCCGATTTGGATCTTCCGTACGGGGATTATCCGAAGTAAAGTACGAAAGATCACTATACTTCATGGATACGTCCGCCATTTTAGGTCGTTTTGAACGGTCTCGATCACCGCCACAACCGACAACGGTTAATACTTTTCCTTTTTTAATATCATTGATTGATTGGAGCACATTTTCTAATGAATCTGGTGTATGTGCGTAATCTACAATAACTGAAAAAGATTGCCCCGCATGAACAGCTTCAAAACGACCAGGTACCCCTTCAATCGTTTCTAACGCTTGTTTGACGATATTCATCGGGATTTTATAACTATACGCAACAGATATAGCCGCTAACATATTGTAAACATTAAATTTACCTGTCATATTTGAATGAATCGTAAAATTTTCCTCTGGTGTTTCAACATCAAATATAGAAGAAGTTGCTTCAAGCTTTAAGTTTGTCGCTCTAATATAAGCATCCTCTGAAAATCCGTACCGTATAACTGCACGGGAGGTCGCATTTTCAATGACATCTTTATACCGATCATCCGCATTAATGACTGCGAATTTCTCTTCATTATAATTATTTCCTAATTGGGAAAACAATAAAGATTTCGCATACGCATAATCGTTCATATTTAAATGATAGTCTAAATGATCTTGGGATAAGTTAGTAAAAACAGCCGTATTAAAATCAACACCATAAACTCTTCCCATGTGAAGCGCATGGGAAGAGACCTCCATTAAAACAGTATCAACCTTTTCCTCTGTCATCTTTTTAAAATGCTTTTGTAAAAATAGGATATCAGGTGTAGTGTTTTTAATCGGATAATGTTGATCGCCAATTTTCATATCAATCGTTCCAACAATTGCTGTTTTATGACCGTATAACGAAAAAATTTCATCAAGTAAATACGTTAATGTCGTTTTTCCGTTCGTACCTGTAATGCCAATGACGTTCATTTGATGGCTCGCCCGACCGTAAAAATAATCGGCTAAAGCAGCTAACGCTTTCACAGTATTCGGAACGTAAATGACGGGAATAGATGTGTGGACTTTCGATTCCGCGACGATACAAGCAGCACCATTTTTTTCTGCCTCTTTTGCAAAATCGTGTCCGTCAACTGTTGCCCCTTTAATACAGACGAATAATGACCCTTTCGACACCTGTCTTGAATCCATTTCAATCGATGAAATCGGCACATTTGAAAGGTTGCCTTCTTTTTTATATATTTTAATTTCTGATAATAATTCATTTAATAGCATACTTTTTCCCCTTTTTATCGGTGTTCATAAAGTTATTATAGCAAAATTAAAGCTGTTGAGAACTATTTTCCATTAATCTTCTCCATCGCCTAAATAGAGTCGAATGGTTGAGCCTTCTCTTACTTCTTCACCTTGTTTTGGGGATTGTGAAATAACCGTGTCACCTTCTCCGTGAACGTCAATCGTTAAATTAATCATATAATGCGGTAAATCATTTACTTTTTCTCCAATTAGATTTGGTACTTCAATTAACGGTTGTTCTGGCCATTGGTATTCCTTCTCTAAACCGTCATCACGCCGCTCTACCCCTTTTTGACGGAGCGTATCTTCAATAATTTTACCCGCAATTGGTGTTGCGACGACGCCTCCGAATTGAATCGTTCCTTTCGGGTTATCAATCGCAATGTAAACGAGGATTTCTGGATCATCAGCAGGTGCAAAACCGATAAAAGATAAAATATGATTGTTTTCTAAATATCTGCCATCAGGACCAACCTTTTGTGCCGTTCCTGTTTTTCCACCGACACGATATCCTGCCACATAAGCATTTCTCCCTGTCCCCTTTGCAACGACATGTTCAAGGGCACGTTTCACTTCATTAGACGCTTCCCTTGAAATAATTTGCCCTTTTAAGACGGGGTCATTTTCTTCAATTATTTCATTCGTCATAGGGTCGACTAATCCTTTAACGACATAAGGCTGATATAAATATCCGCCATTGATTGCCGCAGCAACTGCTTGTACTTGTTGAATCGGTGTGACGGAAACACCTTGCCCGAATGATGTCGTACCTAATTCGACAGGTCCGATTTGCTCATCAGCAAACATAATGCCTCTACTTTCCCCTTCTAAATCAATGCCTGTTTGCTGTCCGAAGCCAAAGCGATCGATGTAAGTGAATAGCCGATCTTTTCCTAACATTTGTCCGATATTTACAAATCCAGGGTTACATGAGTTTTGAACGACTTCCAAATATGATTGATGGCCGTGACCACCTTTTTTCCAGCAACGCAGCCGTGCTCCCCCAACTTCAACATGTCCCGAATCATGATAAACATCTTCATCTAAATCAATGAGCTGCTCCTCTAGCGCTGCGGCGAGGGTAATAATTTTAAACGTTGAACCAGGCTCGTACGTACTAAAGACTGGTAAATTCCGATTGTACACTTCCGGTGAAACAGATTGATATTGTAACGGATGAAAAGTAGGTCGACTTGACATTGCTAAAATTTCACCATTACTCGGATCCATGACGATTGCTAATGAACTATCTGGATTAAACTTCGCTTCTGCTATATCGAGCTCCCGTTCAACGATAGCTTGAATTTCCGCATCAATCGTTAACAACAAATGATTTCCATCTACGGGCTCCTTGTATCGATTTGACATATTATTTAACCGTCTACCTTTAGCATCAGAAAAAAATGATAAGACACCATTATTTCCACTTAATTCTTCATCATAGCTTGCCTCTAAACCCGCTAACCCTTGATTATCAATCCCAGTGAATCCTAATACGTGGGAAAGCTGCTCCCCGTAAGGATAGTGACGAACGGAATCTTCTGCTAAATATAAACCAGGCTCATTCATTAGACGGATTTTCTCTTGTTGCTCTGACGAAAGCTTCCGACCTTCTGGATGAACAATTTCAACGGAGACGTTTTTCGTCAAATGTCCTAACATTTTATCCTTTGATATATTAATAATTTCACTCAATTCATTAGCAACTCTTTCTGCATCTTCAATTTGCCTCGGAATGACAACTAAAGATGGTGCAAGCTCATTATCGACTAACACTTCTCCATTTCGGTCTAAAATTTTTCCCCGCTCAGCAGTTAGTGGAATATCTCTACTCCATAACTCCTCTGCTTTTGCTAATATTTCATCACTTTCAATAAGCTGAACGTAAGCTAAACGTCCAAACATAATGAGAAAATAAATCGCAATAAAAATAAAAACAGTGATCAATCGTTTTTTCACAGTTACAAAAGATACCTTTCTCAACGTCATTCCCCTTTCATCAATGGAGGTAGGTACTTGTACTAAACTATGAAAAAACGTTTAAATTTAGACCACTGCTTAAACTTTATATCCCTTCTTCTGTCGAATCTTCATCAAAATTGTCAGCAAGCTCACCATTAAATTGTTGCTCAAACACTTGAGTTTTTGATTTTAATTCGATGACGAGATGACTATTTTCATTGATTGTTGCATTTGGTTGAATATTTTGATTTGTAACGAACCCGTGACCGATATAATCGATTTCAATCGGTAACAATGCTTTGAGTGCAAACACTTCCCGTAACGTCCAATTCGTCAAATCAGGCATCGTCGCATCGCCCTCTGTTAAAAGAAGCACTCGTTTATTTTGTAAAACAACTTCTCCTTCCTCAGGGTACGAATCGACAATTTCGTCACCATTTCCGATTAAGACGTAATCGATATTCTCTTCTTCTAACCGTTCAGTAACAGCTGTTGTCGATTGACCAATGACGCCATTTAGCTCAAGATAATCAACCTGTTGTTCATGTTCTAAATCTGGCTGAACCTCTAAATAATGCAAACTATTCTCCATCACGGTTCGATAAATATAAGATACTGGTACCGATCCTTCTGAATAATGGTCAACTTCAGGCTGCTTTATTGCAACGTACATCATTAATTGTGGATCATCTAACGGGGCCATTCCAAGAAAGGAAAAAATATAATTTTTAGAGCCCGTCATATAATTCCCTGTTTCTGGATCTGGAATTTGTGCTGTTCCTGTTTTACCGAATGTCGAAAAATGATCAAGCTTGAACCTTCTTCCCGTTCCGCCTTCTTCCTCGATCGTCGTTGCTAATAACTCTTTAATTTGTTCTGCCGTTTCAGCACTTATCGGTTGACCGACATATTCAGTTTCATTTTGTAATAAAATTTCCTTCGTATCTGAATGGACGATTCGATCTGTAACATACGGTTTAACCATCTGCCCGTCGTTAGCAAAAGCTGTTGCTGCTTTCATTTGTTGAATCGGTGTATAAGTTGATCCTTGCCCATAAGCGGCAGTAATCTTTTCCATTGGATAATTGTATAAAATTTTACCAACAATCTCTCCCGATAAATCTATCTCTGTAGCTCGGTCAAAATGAAACGCATGTAAATAATTTAAAAATGAATCAGGTCCGAGCTTTTCCCAAACTAATTTTGCAAAAGCGACGTTTGATGATCGTTTAACACCTTCATCATACGTAATTTCACCCCAATTCGTATTCCAATCATGAATTGGACGGAAATTTTCATTAATTCGGTACTCCCCCGATTGAAATGTTTCCGACCCATTATATACTCCTTCTTCAATCGCTGCTGCTAATGTGAACATTTTCATCGTAGAACCTGGTTCAAACGGATAAGCAATCGCATCATTATACCAATTTTCGACATCACGAAAGTTTGGGTCAAAGGAAGGATGATTACTCATTGCTAATATTTCCCCTGTTTTCGGGTTCATAACGACAGCAATCATTTGTACTGGCTCGTATTCTAATGCGACGGTTTGCATCGCATCCTCTAAAAATGTTTGTATTTTTTGATCAATCGTTAAATAGACATCACTGCCATCTTGCGGCGGCTGGACGAATTCATGGGCGTTCATTAATTTATATCCGTACTTATCTCTTTGATATTTCGCATAGCCAGGAATTCCTTTTAAATAGTCATCATACATTAATTCAATCCCATAAGCTCCGACAATTTCATTGCTGCTTGTTTCTTCATTCGTTTGCGTTTCCGTAAATCCAAGAACATGGGAAGCAAACTTGCCGTTCGGATAAAACCGTTCCATTTCTCTAAAAAAATTGATTCCTGATAAATTTAATTGTTCTATTTTCTTTTTTTCATCTTCGTTTAATTGACCAGCTTGTCCAAATTCAACTTGGAAATCATCCCGCGCTTTAGCATCATCGATAAGTTTTTGAATTTGAGGTGCTTCCATATTTATGTACTCTGCTAATCGTTCGGCAGTCTCTTTGGAATTTGCAACGTGTAAATCAGTCGGGGAATTTTCAGAAAAGCTTTCTCTAACGATCGCATACATTCTATAAGTCGGCTTATTGTCGGCTAAAACCATGCCGTTACGATCGACAATCTTGCCTCTTTCTGCAGGTAATACGTCTTGAGTATCTCTAAGCTTATCGGCATAACTAATTAAATCGACCGAATTTACTTCTCCTGTAATCTGAATATACGTAAATCGGCCGACAATTAGTAAAAATAAACTCGTAAATATAATAACGATGAAAAATACCATCACTTTGCTCAAATTAATTTGTCGCACTTGCACCACGCCTTAGTTTGTATTACTCGCTCGTTTAACTGTTGCATTTTGAATATTAAGTCCGTTTTCTTTCGCAGTAGACAAAATTCGACTCGGTTTGCTTAATTCTTTCACCTGAGCTTCAAGGGTTGTATTTTCAACTTTAATTCGTTGTATATCATTATTTAATCCTTGTAAATCTCTATTTAACGAATCAATCGATGACGAGAAGTTTACAACCATAATCATACCAATCGTTAAAACGAGGACACCGAATGTGTAAAGAAGTTTTTCACCTTTTGTAAATAAGCTCTTTTTCGTTTGAACATGTTGTACAGTAGTTTTTCGTTGCTCTTTATGTACCTTATGTTCACGTAATGGTTGTTCATAATACTTTAATTTTTCTGCAGCCATTTAATTCGTCCCCTTTCGATTAAATGCAAATTGTTCATCCCATTTTTTAATTTTCTCAACAATTCTTAATTTGGCTGATCTTGAACGCCGATTTTCTTCAAGCTCCTCATCAGTTGGAGTTATTGGTTTTTTCGTAATCATTTTAAATGGAGGTGTTAATTCCTCTGGTAATACAGGTATTTCTTTCGGTATTTGCGGACTTGTCGTCCAGCTTTTCATCGATTGTTTACAAATTCGATCTTCTAAAGAATGAAACGTTATGACACAAATTCGTCCACCGATTGCGACTTTTCGCGCTGCCTGGTTTAATGCTTGCTCTAATACATTTAATTCATTATTAACAGCAATTCGAATGGCCTGAAAAATTCGTTTAGCAGGGTGGCCTCCCTTTCTTCTAGCAAAGGCAGGAATCGAATCTTTAATAATGTCAACTAACTCAAAGGTCGTTTCAATTGGTTTTTTCTCTCTCGTATTTTCAATATTTCTCGCAATTTGTTTAGAGAACTTTTCTTCACCATATTGAAAAAACGTTTTTACGAGCTGCTCATAAGACCAATCGTTCACAATGTCATATGCACTAATTGCGTCCGATTGATTCATTCTCATATCTAACGGTGCATCATGTTGGTAGCTAAAGCCCCTTTCCGCCTCATCTAATTGCGGTGATGAGACACCTAAATCAAATATAACCCCATCAACCTCATCAACATTCAAGCGATCTAATTCCTTTTCTAAATGCTCAAAATTTTGATGTATAAGAATGAGCTTGTCTTTGTAATGTGTTAAATTCTTTTTTGCATTTTCTATTGCATGAATATCTTGGTCAAAAGCAATCAACTTCCCGTTTTGTGAAAGTCGTTCTAAAATTTTCAATGTGTGCCCGGCACCGCCAAGGGTACAATCTACATAAGTGCCATCTTCACGAATCTTTAATCCATCAATGGCTTCTTCGTTTAAAACACTATAATGTTTAAACATTTGTACACCTCATTTTCAAGTTAAGAAATGATCCAACACTTTTACCTGAGATTAAATATCAAAGTCCATCATATTTTCTGCTATCTCAGCAAAAGATTCTTCAGATTCATTAACATAGGTTGTCCATTTATCTTTATCCCATAATTCGATGCGGTTCGACACGCCGATGACAACACATTCCTTATCAAGATCTGCATAAGACCTTAATGGAGATGGAATGTTAATTCGACCTTGTTTATCAATTTCACATTCGACAGCACCTGAAAAGAAAAAGCGGATAAAAGCGCGGGCATCCTTTTTAGTCAGTGGAAGCTTCTTTAGTTTTTCCTCTAATATTTTCCATTCATCAAGGGGGTATGCGAATAAACATTGGTCTAATCCACGGGTCAACACAAATGATTGTCCTAAGCCATCACGGAACTTCGCAGGAACGATCACTCTGCCCTTCGTATCCAAATTATGTTGAAATTCACCCATGAACATAGACTTCAACCCACCTTTTTTTAATAGTTTACCACATCCCCCCACTTCTCACCACATTTTTTTAAAAAAAGTTATTAAAAATTGAAAAACCATACTTAGGACCTATTCCTGAGTATGGTTTTTCATTGATATATCAAGCTTTATATAGTTTTTATATGAAAGTGGTTTCCCGTGGTAGATAAGTGGTTATATCGTGACGACAATATGGTCCTGTTCCCAATTTGGTGGAACTTCAAGCAGCTTTTGTGGTAAATCGAGCCCGTATTCATTCATAAAATAATAAATGTTCCAAATTCGTTCTTGTAAGCCGTCTTTAGGATAGTAAAAACAATCGATTTCGTCATAATATGACAAAGTTCTGCTATGCTTTTCCTCTACAGCTTTATTTAATCGTTTACCGACGAAATCCAATTGCTGCTCAATCACTTTTAAATTCGTTTTCGTCAACGCATGAACATCATCTCGAATCGTTGCTGCTAGTTCTTGAAGAGGTTCGTGAATTTTTTGAAATTCCCCTTTTATCCCGTCAATCATTTCATCAATTGGTTGACGGGTTTGCTTTTTTAACCATTTAAGCTTATTGTAACGACATCCCGTTGAAATGACCGATTCTAGGCTTAAGTTTAACTGCTCCAACCGTTTTTTATGATCGTGTTTCAGTAATGTAATTGACATTCTTGGAGTAACGATTGGAAGCTGCAAATTAACAGCTGAAAAAGCTCCTTTTAACACGGACCAATAAGCAACCTCTCCAGGCCCTGCTATAAAGGATAAAACGGGAAAAATAAATTCTTGCATGATCGGCCGAGATACAACATTATTGCTAAAATTTTCTGGCTCACTTTTTATTTTTTCCACAATTTGCTCTTTCGTAAAAGAAACCTCTCCATCCTTTGAAGTCCAAACATCGTTATTCTTAACTAATAACAGTCGCTCACCCTTTAAATGATAAAAGAGATGAGCATCATTCGTACTAACATCAAGGTCAATTTCGTATCCTCTTTTTAACTGCTCATCAAATTCATTGACGACAGCCTTTGCTAAATGATCCCGGTGATGAATCAACTGTAAAAAATATTCTACTTCGAAACGCCGTAAATCAGCATCATTTGAATCAATTAAAACGAGTCCTTCATTTTTAAATAATTGTCGAATGAGCCGAGCGAAAAAATCGACGTAAGTCTCGCTTTTTCTCAATGCATCGTTAACACTACTGTATAACTCATTCGTCCATTCCGTTTCTTGATACGTCGAGAAAACATTCTTAAACCATCGTTCGATTAAGTTTTTATCAAGCTTTTTTTGAGAAACGGGTTCCTTTTTTATTTCCATTTCATTCAATCGATTTTTCTTTAATTGATGATCTTCGTATGTATAAACATGGTTAATTTCCTCAAAATCATGGTCTTCACCTGCTATCCAAAAGACAGGAATGACTGGAGCTTTTAAATATTGCTCTTGTTCCCTCGCTTGAATAATGATAGAGACAATTTTATGAATCGTATATAGTGGTCCCGTTAAAAGACCCGCTTGCTGACCGCCAATTACAACGACGGAATTCGGATCCTTTAATCGCTCAATATTTTGTAAGACAGATTCATCATGACCCCAGCGATTATTTTGCTTGATTAACAAAGAGACTAATTCATCTCTTTTATACGTTTGCGTTTTTAAATAGTTATATCTTTGTTGAAAGCTTTTCAGTTGGTACGGATCATATTGAAATTGGTATAAAATTGATTCCTTCCGATCTCTATAATCTTGAATGATTTTTGATTGATTCGTTAAACGGATACATTGAACGTCCATAATCATACCTGCCTTAATGAATATTTTCTCTCCCTATAGTATTTTACCGAAAAGAAGGAGCAATTTCATTCTTTCTGTTTTAATTGTTAAACAATAATCGTAATAAGAAATAATAGTACATATAACATAAACATCATTATAAAACCGATTCGCCAAACGATTCTTAGCGCGCGATTAATGATTATCTCTTCATTTTTTACATATTGATAAAAGAGAACGATTAATAAAACGATTAAATAACTGACAACAATCCAAGGTATGAAGTGATTTTCAAACAATATATAAAACAGTGTACTTACTGCAATGATAAAAAATAGAGCTGAGAAATCCGCAGCCAATTGGATTGATCGAGTCGTTTTCTTCGTTCGAGCTTTAAATATGAAAAAAAGAATTAGAAAAGTTATTACTGGTACGGTTGCTAAAATAGCGATAATTGTAGCGACGATTTCAATTGTCATGATGCGATAAATTTTCCTTTCCTTTAACTAAATCGTACATGAGTTGATGACTAATTAATTTCGGAGAATGTTTAATTAAATAGCCATTAATATAATCGATTTCTGTTTTTCTACCACGTTGAATATCAATTGCCATTGATGAATAGTTTTCCTTCGTATTTTTCGCAATTTGAGTGACTTTTTCCCACATGAAATTAACATCTAAATCTAGTGCTTCACATGCTTCTTCCGTGAGTTGATGAGCAATTTTATTTAAAAATCTATTAGCGACGATTTCCCCATTTTTCACATTAAAGATAGCTGTTAAAGGATTTATGACACTATTGACGACGAGTTTTTCACGCATCGTATGAAATAAATCATTACTTTTCTCCACGGCGAAATCCGCATTAGCAAGCTCATCTACTAACTTCGCTTCATAGGGCTTTTCTATTTCAGTTAATCCACTCAATTTAATAATTCCGATTCCAGTTCTTTTCACTTCATTGTCACTTAAACGAAGGACGCCGTTTTCATTCACACCGATAAAAATTCGTTGCGGCAATGCTTCAATTTTATGTAAGTGGCCTAACCCATTTTGTAAAAATAATAAATAAGCCCCTTCAGAACTATTTTGTAAATAAGGGAGAACAGAATCAAGTTCCGTCTGTTTCACACAAACGATATATAAATCATGAGAGGACAATTCATTGATTGTTTTAGCATCGACACTTATTTTCCTTTGATTATATATGAGATCCTCTTTTAAAAGCAGATGTTTTTGCTCCTCACGCCTCGTGTAACAAGTCACATTATGCCTCTCATGCAATTCTGAGGCAACGAACATGCCAACTGCACCTAGCCCGATAACGGCAATATTCACGATACTCCCCCCTATCTAGTTATATATCTATTGTTTTGCTATCGGCATAATTTGTCAATGTTAATCTCGTTCGCATTTAAATTATGAATCATTTATATTATAATAAAAACAATACGTTTATAGGAGGGCATCGAAAGTGTCTAGCAATGTAGAACGTTTATTAATTAATTTTAAGACGTTAGAGGAATTTAAAAAATTTAAAGAATACGGTATTCAAGAGCTTTCTATGCTAGAAGATTTAGAGCATAATATGATTGAAAATAATAGCGACTCCCCGTTTTACGGCATTTATTACGGAAATTCATTAGTCGCAAGAATGAGCTTATATAAAGTTGATAAAAAATACGATCAATACTTTAATCCAAAGCAAGATTTTATGCAATTATGGAAGCTTGAAGTGTTAGAGCCATATCGAAAAAAAGGATTCGGAAAAGAGCTTGTTGAATTTGCTAAAAGCTTCAACTTACCAATCAAGACGAATGCTCGCGTGAACTCCCATGATTTTTGGCGTAAAATGGGCTTTAAACCTGCTACATATGAAATGGAAAGAGACTTCGGGGAAAATCCATTTATATGGCTCCCTGATGGAGTTGAGGAAAAAATTCATGAGGAAAATGAAACAGAAGATAAATAATAGGCAATAAAAATTAAAAATGAGCGACAAGATTGCGCTCATTTTTTCATTTACTGTTCAATTTTTTTCACTTCATGTATCTTATTATAAATCTCATCGATGAGACGCTCATATTGAGTTAAACGCTGCTTTAAGCTTTGAATATCAGAGTGTCGCTCATCACTACTTGTTTCATTCTGTTTATAATAATCACCTTTTAATTGCTCTAGTTGACGAATCACTTGATCAAACGTATTGATCGATTGGCCGCCGATTTCTCCAAATTGAGTCTCAACATTAATCGGAGCCTCAGCTAACTTCTTTCTACTCTCTTTTGCTAATTCGATGGCTTGTTTATAATGCTTCCGTAAATTAGCATTCCATCTAAACCCGCACGCTTGTGGCGTTCTTGATAAGCGGTGACCTACTTCTTCAAACGCCTTCATTTGTGTTTTGCCTTCCCTTATATAACGCAATACGGTTTCTGCTAAAAGCACATCTTCATCTTTTGACCATGCATCTTGCCTCGTCGTCATAATTCACTCACCCCTTAACCCTCTATTAACTTTAATAACAATCTATGCATAGAAAATTAAGGTTAGAAGAATGAGTTAATTATTTTTCTGAAAAAATTGATTAACCGCCTCTTTATGAGCGTCTGATTCCCAAAGTTTACTACAAGCTTTCACTTCATTTTCCATATCTATTTTTAGTTGTTCGATTGATATTGTCTTTAAAAATTGATTTTTCCAAAGCTGCATTTGATCGACGCTTCGATTAGAGAATGATTTTAGTAATAAAGATTTTTCAAAATCATTTGAGTCAACAATATCTTGAACGAATTGAATATCCTTTAGTTGAAAAGCAGTTCGCACATCTGCGTGAACGAGCCAAAAATACGCATCGGTTGGTTGTATTCGTTTATACAATAAAGTTCCGCCACCCCAACCAGTCGAAATACCTAAGTTTCCTTGAACAAAACCGTATGTACCTGACTCATTTGCCACTCGAAAGTCACATGCTGAGGCAAGCTCCATTCCGCCACCTCGGGCAGTACCGTTCATCCAGGCGACTGTCGGATAAGGCAATGTCGCTATTTGAAATAAAACATCTTTCATCGGGCTTAATAAAGCATAAGCTTCTTTTTCATTCATTTGACCGTGAAAATCATTCAAATCCCCACCAGCACAAAAAGCTTCATTCCCCGCACCTGTTAACAATAAATATTTTAAAGGCATCCCTTTTAATTCGGAAATAATTTCACTTAACTGCTCAATCATTCGTTTAGAAATCGCATTCCGTTTATGCGATCTATTTAATGTGACGATGGCGACATTATCTTTAATTTCAAATAATACTTCTTTATCCAACTAAAATCTCTCCAATATATGTTGTTACCCTTATCATATCAAAACTTTTAACTATACAAAAAAGATGCCTCCCCATTGAGACATCTTTTATGATTACTTTTCAACAACCTCTTTACCGTCATAATGGCCACATGAAGGGCAAACGTGGTGAGGTTTTGTATATTCTCCACAATTATCGCATTCAACCATTCCAGGTAAATGTAATTTTTTATGTGTACGACGTTGACGCTTTACAGCTTTAGACGTTCTTCTTTTAGGTACTGCCATCGGTTACACCTCCTTAAAATCTCTCAAGCAAAAGGATGATGCTTTTACTCATCTTTATCCTTTAAAAATTGTTTCAATGATGCTAGGCGTGGATCTACTTTTTCTTTCTTCTCTTCTTCTTTTATTTCTTCATGTTCATCTTCAAGATATAAATTCCAGCCGTCGCCATCCTTTGAAAAATCCTCATTTTTTGCTTCTTCACTAAAAACACGAATTGGCACTTCCAATAAAATATTTTCCTTTATTAAAGGCAGTAAGTCAAGTGTTTCTCGATCAATATGTTCAATATCTTCATCATTTGCAGCAACATATTCTTCTGTTGAAAAACGATTCACCGCTTGAATGTGAAATGAATATGGGACATCAACTAACGTCCGTGCACAAGGCAAAATCATTTCGCCAACTATTTCATAACGAAACGTAAAAGTATGCCCTCTAACAATCGCTTCACCTTTAACGTTAACATCAGAAATATCACGTATATCATTGTTCATGTCAATTAGTTCACGCACATCCACTTTATTAGAAAAGGGATAAGGTGAATTATTTCTTATTTTTTGTAATGAAAAAATCACGTTAATCACCTCAAGGCAACAAGAGTTATTTTAAAAGGAATTTCCCCTTTTGTCAATCTTATTACGGTAAAATTAGCTTGATTTTAGCTTGTAATCCATCTACATTAATAATATAAAATGAAAAGGTTGTGAATTAAATGAATGCATGTGGTTTAATCGTCGAATATAACCCCTTTCATAATGGACATTTATTTCATTTTAAACAATCGAAAGAAAAAACAGAAGCCGACGTCGTTATCGCTGTGATGAGTGGCACGTTTTTACAGCGAGGCGAACCAGCGATTATCGATAAATTTCATCGTACAAAGGCTGCCCTCCTTAGTGGAATTGATGTCGTCATTGAATTGCCTTTTGCTTTCTCTTGCCAATATGCTGATTTATTTGCTAAGGGAGCTACGATGACTTTAGCGAATCTTGGAGTCGATTATATTTGCTTCGGTAGTGAACATGGTCAAATTAAACCTTTTATCGATAGTTACATGCATTTTAAACAAAACGAAGACGATTTTCAAATTTATTTAAAAAGACATTTAAATGATGGCTTATCTTTTCCACAAGCGAGTAAAAAAGCATATGAGCAAATCGGAATGAATCATGCTGGTTTAGATTTAAGCTTACCGAATAATATTCTAGGCTATAGCTACGTGAAAGCAATATATGATTATAATCTTTCCATTAAACCAGAAACGATTAAACGGATAGAAAATAATTATCATGATGAAACGATTGAAAAACAAATTGCTTCAGCAACAAGCGTTAGAAAGGAAATGTTTCACGAAAATGAATTGACAGCTAAAGCAAAATTAGCTTTACCTCACTCGACCATTGATATGCTTCAAACATATAAAGCATCCTCAGGGCTTTGGCACGAGTGGGAAAATTATCTTCCTATCCTTCAACATCTTGTCCATACGAAATCGCCGAATGAATTAAGAGAAATTCATGGCATTGAGGAAGGGTTTGAAAATCGCCTGAAACAAACTGTGCATCAAGCAAACAGTTTCCATGATTGGATGCATTTACTTAAAACGAAGCGATACACTTGGACTAGAATCCAAAGAAATTTTGTACATTTATTAACGAATACGAAAAAAGAGGAAATCGAACATATAAAACAGATGAAAAACATCCCTTACGTTCGTCTGCTCGGTATGTCTAATAAAGGACAAGAATACATCCAAAGGCAGAAAAAACAGATGGACATTAAACTTATTTCAAACCTTCAAGATATGGAGCATCCTTTATTAAAAATGGAAGAAAGAGCAACTGATGCTTACTATTCGGTTGTACAACCATCTTTGAAAAAAGCGTTGCGAAATGAAGAATTAACTGGTCCCATTTTTGTTGAACGGTGATTTGAATAACAATACCCCAGTGAAGATGAATAAGCATCTTAAACTGGGGTATTTTTTCACACTTATTGTTTAGGCTCGAGCTGTTCTAAATAATTTAATGCATCATCAAATGTATCTACAGGGACAATGACCATATCTGTGCCTATTTCCTCTTTCGTTTCAAGGGCGACCTCATAGTTTGATCTTGCTTTACCTCCTTCATTCGGGGCAAAGAAAATATCAGCACCCGCCCGATCGGCTGCAACGACTTTTTTATCGACACCACCGATTCGATAAACATTGCCCTCATAATCTATTTCACCAGTTCCGACAATTTGATAGCCCTTCGTAATATCGTCACTCGTTAATTGATTATAAATTTCTAATGACATCATTAAACCAGCACTCGGACCACCAATAGCCCCACTATTAAAAGTCACCTCAGGATTAACTTCTACAATTCGATCCGTCACTAAACCTACCCCCATTCCTGCGCGATTAGGTTCATTCGGTAACGGAGCTAACTCAATTGAAACGTCCACAACTTCCTCTTCTCGTTTTGCTTTAATCGCAACAGTATCACCGACATTAAAGGAAGAAGTCATTGCGACAACTTCTTCGGCTGAAAAAACTTCTTCCCCATTTACTTCAATAATTTGATCACCAACTTCTAATAAACCAAAAGCAGGCATATCTTCAACAACTGATAATACGTATACTCCGATATAATCAATCGTTATATCTTTGCCTGCTCTTTCATAAGCAACAACCTTCGCTGCTTCTTGGGACGATTCCATATAAGCTAATTGGGTCTCTCGATACTCCGCTTCCGAAATTCCTTCTGGTCGCACTTCGGATAAGTCATTGATTTCATAATAGGGACGAATTTGTGCCCATAAATAGTAAATTGGCGTCGCCTGCCCCCCTCGAACCGTCACTAAATGTATTTTCCCCTCACTATCGAAATGCCCATCAACTTCCACAACCTCATCTAATTCATAAATTGAGCCAGGTTGGTAAATGTAATAGTCCAATTTATAATTCGATAAAAAAAATGCAACTGCCAATACGAGGATAAAGCCGATTATTTGTCTCTTATTTAAACGCATAAACTATTCCTTCCAATCTGTTATCATTTTTTTAATTTGATCGATTTGCCGATTTGCCTCTAATTCTCCTTCATGAATGATTTCCTTTATATTTGTAAAATTTCTTGAACTATAAGAATAGACTTCAGGACGTAAAATGATATCCGCATCCATCATTAATCTATTCGTAATATCACTTTGCATAATATCAATACTTTGCATAATAATATCGTAAATCGTATTAACATCCGTGTTTTTTTCAAATTGAGAGCAGTCCACCGCAATAATAATATCCGCTCCCATATGCTTAACGATTGAAATTGGCACCCGATCGGCGACTCCTCCATCTACTAAAAGTCTATCATCGACTCGTTCAGGAACAAAAATGCCAGGAATTGCAATGCTAGCTCTTATCGCAGTTGCCGCATCCCCTTCTTGAAAGACAACTTTTTCTCCAGAATAAATATCTGTAGCGACAATCGCAACAGGAGTCGGAAATTCCTCAAGTTTTTTATGATAAGTGAACGTGCTTAAATAATGTTTGATTCGATCACCTTGAATAAGCCCCATTTTAGGTACAGTAAAATCTAAAAAGTATTTCATTTTAAACGTCAATGCTAATGTATAAAGGTTCTCTATTGATTGGCCTGCGCCATACAAGGCACCTACTAAGGCCCCCATACTACTACCAGCGATATAATCTATCGGTATTTTATGATCCGTTAACACTTTTAAAATACCGAGATGACTAAATCCGCGAGCACCTCCTGAACCTAAAGCAAGCCCGATTTTCGGTCGGCTCATACAGTTTCCCCCTGTTCAAAATGATAAATGAAGGCATAAGTGAAGATCTAAGTAGCGTATAGTATAAAAGGAAAAATTTTATTTTATTATATTTTACTATGATGAAATGTATTCGTACAGTAAGGGAACCTTATTAGGAGGATTATCAGTGAAGGAAGTCATTAAAACCCTTTTTTACACAACGAGCTCAATCTTTCTTGCGATTGCGATTTTACTTTATCCGACTGAATCTTTTGAAGCGTCCATACGCGGGCTAAATTTATGGTTAGAAGTCGTCTTCCCATCTTTACTTCCTTTTTTCATCGTTGCGGAATTATTTTTAGCTTTTGGAATTGTACGTCTCATCGGCGTCTTATTAGAACCGTTAATGCGTCCTTTATTTAATGTCCCTGGAGCAGGTGGAGTTGTTGTTGGAATCGGAATGGCAAGTGGTTACCCTGCTGGTGCGAAAATTACCGCCCGCCTACGTGAAGAAGGTGTATTAACAAAAATTGAAGCCGAACGCCTCGTTTCTTTCACGAATGCATCAAACCCATTATTCATTTTCGGTGCGATTGCTGTCGGCTTTTTCCACGATGCAAAAATTGGAATCATATTAGCGATTAGTCATTATTTAGGCGCAATCCTCGTAGGCGTTTGTATGCGTTTTTATTATTATAAAGAAAGTAGTAAAAAGGAAAATAGTGAAGAAGACAAGCTACCAATCTATAAAAAAATGTGGCAAACATTACATCATGAGAGAATGAAGGAAAAGGAGCCTTTAGGTAAAATTTTAGGACAAGCAGTCACATCCTCTGTCAATACTTTAGTACTCATCGGTGGCTTTATCATTTTATTTTCCGTCATTAATCAGCTTTTAATGTTAACAGGAATGACCGCTTTGCTCAGTCAAGGGTTAGCGTTCGTATTACATCTTTTCTCCTTACCTGAAACGTTATCATTGCCCTACATCGCTGGATTATTTGAAGTCACACTCGGTTCACAAATGGTTTCAAATGTAAGGGATGTTAGCTTACTGACACAGCTCGTCTTTGTCAGTGCCATTTTAGCTTTTCACGGCTTTTCAATTCAAGCGCAAGTTGCTAGCATCTTATCAACGACGGATATTCGTTTTACCCCTTATTTTTTCGCTCGGCTCATTCATATCGTTTTTTCAGTCTGTTTAACTATTTTATTGTTTAAACCGTTATATTTAAATCGAAAATCTGAAGTGACAGATTTACCCGTAGATACGACCCAAACTATTTCGTCTTTTTTCGTTAATTTATCGGACTGGCTCAAGCAATTTGGACCACTCATTTCGTTTAGTGCCATTTTTCTCTGTTTTATCATTTTACTAGTGCAAACGATTAATCAGAGTAGGAATAATTAACGAAAAATCGGTGTAGATTAAATTCAACCTACACCGATTTTTTTATTATTAATTAGAAAACTTTTGTTTTAACGCCTCATTCACAATAGGCGGAACAAGATCTGAGACGTCTGATTGATATTTAGCGACTTCTTTGACAATGCTTGAGCTTAGGAAGGAATATTGATTATTCGTCATCATGAAAAATGTTTCTACTTCATCACTAAGCTTTCGGTTCATCGACGTTATTTGCATTTCATATTCAAAATCACTAACTGCTCTCAGTCCTCTTAAAATAACGTCCACATCATTTTTTATCGCATATTCAATGAGTAATCCTTGGCTGACATCACAGGTTACATTTGGAATATGCTTCGTCGATTCTTTAATTAAATGGAGCCGTTCCTCAACAGAAAAGAGTGGCGCCTTTGATTGATTGTTAAAAACAGCAACAACAACTTCATCAAAAACCTTTGCCCCCCGCTCGATAATATCGATATGTCCATTTGTGATTGGATCAAAGCTTCCTGGACAAATCGCTTTTTTTCCTTTTATCATCCTATTGTCCCCCTAATTTTCATAACGGTAAATCGTTATACAAGTTAAAGAATTGTAACAATCATGCTTCATTATTTTATAATTTTCTACACGTTGTGGCAACTTTTCATCCTGTGCATGTTCACAAATAATCAATGAACCATTTTCTAATAACTGATATGTATCAAGCTGTAATAATAATTTTTCAAAATCAATCGTTTTATACGGTGGGTCTAAAAAAACGTATTGAAATTGGATGTCCCGCTTCGATAACGCTTTCAACGCACGAAAAGCATCATTCCGATACACTTCATATTGATCACGCATTTTCAACGTCTTTAAATTATCCTTTATCGTTTCCACCGCTTTATATTGCTGATCAACGAAAATAACGAAATCAAGCCCTCGACTAAGCGCCTCGATTCCTAAATTACCACTGCCAGCAAATAAATCGAGTCCTTTTCCCCCATCAAAATAA
This sequence comes from uncultured Bacillaceae bacterium, assembly GCA_937983065.1. GTDB lineage: Bacteria > Bacillota > Bacilli > Bacillales > Alkalibacillaceae > CALKAL01. The sequence continues at coordinate 38,563 of CALKAL010000021.1, forward strand.
GGACCAATATAATGAAACAAAGACTCTTTTATTTTATCCCCTGTCGGCCTCGTTTTCATATTTGGAACGGATTTAATACGATGACCTTTAAATTTACCTGATATAATTCTCACCTATAATCACCAACATTAACAAAATGAAGTATAGAGCTCTGATTATTTGAGCTGACATTGAGGACATCTGTTCAATTTGTTTACTTTTATCTCACAATCCAAACGACTACTCCCAATCAATTTAACACCTTTAATTGGTAAATTACAAGCAGTTTTAATTAATTTTACAAAAATCTCTTGCGCTAGATTTCGTTAATTTCATAAGTCTACTTCTTTTAAGCTATTCACTACAAATCGACATTTCCTTAGAAAATAGTGTTAAAGCAATAAAAAAAGCACCGTAACGTGTGCCTTAAATTTTTATTTGGCTTAGTTTTTAAAATAAAATGTGATATTTTTGTGAGATTTCGTGTTTTTGCCCCTAAAAAAACATTATTTTAAAAATGTATAAAACGCTCAAAAGCTGGCAATGATAAGGCTTAGAACGGAACAATGAGGAAATCCGTTCGACTCGGAGAAGTCTTATCATTCCCCATAAGTACTTCTTCCGGTTTCTCCTCTCCCTTTTTGTACTCTCTTCGCTTGTTCGAAGAGATTCCGGTTCTTTTTCAATTGAAAAAGAACCGTTTTTTTATTCGATATTAATTTCAAGAGAGTCCTCTGATAATATCATATGAACTGGGAAAATATCAGAAGCAAGCATCGTCTTTATATATACTTCCCCATTAATTTTTACAATTGCATTTTCCTGAAGGCGATAATTTTCCTCATTAATAATGAATAACTCACCTTCCGTAAAAAAGCGGTATCGATTCGCTTCAAATTCGATAAAAATTTCGTTCCCTTCATTTAACCCGAGCATATTAAAGCCGAGAAGGTCAGCTAATCCCGCAATCGGAATATAGTGATCGTTTTGATATATAATATTTTTCCATTCGACTTCTTCAGTTTCACCGTTAATTATAATTGGACGATCATCAAAACCATAAATTGGGGAAATAGACTCTTGATTGACGTAATGACTGAAAAAGAACGTATTTAAACCTGTTGCCTTTTGAAGGGTTCGATCTAATACCGTTATTAAATCAGTCGTTTTATCTTCCCAACCCAATAATAATTCAAACCACGTCTCTTTTTCTGTTTCATTCAATCCGTTACTAAGGGCATTAGTAATTTGTTGTAATTGTTCATTAACTTCAATGTTATAAAAATATGACGCAATAGCATCTATTAACGGTTTCTCATCACTTTGTTTAAAGGTTAATAAATGACTTTTAAACAATGAATGAGCGATTTTCCTTTTTTCTAAATGATGAATGACCGAAATGCCGCGTTCAGTTAATTGCTCGTTTTGCGATGAAATTAACATTAAATGGGGTTCTTCTTTAAATGGTTCGATAAATGAAAAATCTTCAATATCAATTGGAGCCGTTGAATAAAGCTGAACTTGCCCAATTTCACGATTAAAAACGTAATCATGATTTATTTTAGCTAATACAACCGGTTCAGATGAATGAAATTCCCATTCAACATAATTAATATTCGTTAATTGCTCTGAGAAAAATGGACTTTTTGAACCGACCCATCCCCCGTCCTCTATAAACCGACTTGAGAGGGTTAATTTGACATCTGCATTTATATCTTTTAATAGAATGATTGGATCTATAAAATATAATAAATCGACATCGTCTTTAGGAAGTTGAAAAGAAAACGATACATCGTCAAATGATTCATCAACAGTTAACGTATCTCCGTCAATGTCACATGATGCATCGTCTAAAATCGAACAAGAAAATTTCTCCGCCCCTTTTGGAAGGATTAGTTGATACTCTCCACTAGTCAAATGACTGATTTTTTGTTCCACGTCCATTCGATTTTCTCTTTCAACGATATTGACGACTAACAACGGTTTTTCTTCATCCGTTTCATCGCGATCCTCAGCATACATCATCCATTGATACCATAATAATATGATTGATAAAAGTAACATCACAAAGACGATTTTTTTCATTTTAATAAACCTCTTTTTACATTGTTCGACTTTATTTTATCAAAATAGTCGACCAATGACTAATGCTCTTTCCTATTAAGCTTAAAATGTGCTACATTATTTAAGGAAGAGTGAGGTGTAAGAAGATGACGCAACGTTTTATTAAATTAGGAGAAGGATATGGCGACACGTTTGAATTATTTACATTGGTTGAATCGATGCCAGATCGCGTGGAACAGTTTCTAATTTTTAATACAGAAAAAAATGAAGCTAAAAGAAGATCAATAGCTGTCGTTTTTAAGCCGACAAAGCAAGGGAATTTTCAGCCGATTTATATTTGTTTGGAAGGAATACCTCAGAAGGAAAAAGAGGATTTACGAATCGTACAATTTAGAGAACTTGCTGAAAAGTTAAATAAACAGATCATTGAAATGGATGTCCCTTCTTCAAACAGTTACTTTGAAGAGGAACTTTATTTTCAAAAACTCATTGCCATATTACGATTGAACCACTTAATTAAGCCTTTATGAAAAAAAGCACGGTTAAATGTAATCTAAACCATTTAACCGTGCTTATTAATTAAAAACTTCTAAGTTCTAATTCATTATCTTTCTCGGGTACTTTCTTTTGAAAAACCATATCGATATGTGGCTTATATGAAACATCGACTTTTTTCACAAAGTTTAAGCGCCGAAGTTGGTTAACCGCATCATCAACTTCATCCTGATCCACATATAATAATGAGTATTTTTGATTCTTTGATGTATATATTAAATGTCCGTACTTTCGTAAACGTTTAGCGTATTTATTATGTCTTAACCATACGATAATTCCTTGTCTTTTTGTAATCATAGGTCGAACCTCATTTCATTGTTACTCTATGAAGCTTGACAACCACATTGTCCACCACTACCACAACCGCAGCCAGATCCTGTATCTTTTAGCGCAAAGCCTTCTCTAGGCACTTTGATATTAGGGCTTATTGACAATGCAATTATTTCAGAAATATCATCTAATAGTCCTTGTAGCTTCGTTTCTGATTGTTTATACGTTGCAACGGTATCATGCATATCTAAATCCCGCTTCAATGTACGAACTTCTTTCATAATTGTCGTATAATCTGGATGATATCTACCAAAACGTTGTACATCTTCATAATTATCCTTCATCGCATTAAACTTTTTTAGAAGCTCAATTGTTAAAGGATCCTCGTACATTATTTTCTTTTTTATATGATATGACTCAAAGTCTTCTGATTGTTTAACCATTTGACCTAATTTTTCGGCGTGCTCTAATATTTCAACAACTTCCATATTACCAATCACTATACCACCTCCATATAAACATCATAACAAAAATTTGTTATGAAATCATCGTTTTAATAATATCTTCTTCTAAATGGATCTGGTGGTGGATAATTTTGTTCTTGTTGCGGTGGTGGATTGCTTTGGTTACCGAACATCTTTTTTAACTCATCGATTGTTTCCGATAATGAGCTAACATGCTTATTCACTTCATCAACATCAATTCGTGAAAATGTATCAGCGAATTTTTGAATCGTCTCGTTTATTTTTGTCGATCCTTTTGATTCGGAAGTGTTTTGTTCTTCTCGATATTTATCCCAAAAAGAATCCTCTTCACCTCGATCTCTCCAAATATTAAAGAGTTGCTGCCATGTGTAAGTTCCATCTTTTACTGCTGATCTTAATTTCGGCATTGTTTCTACAAACGTTTTAAACTGTTGTACCTTTTCGGGTAATGGGAGCCTGCTCACCTATATCACCCCTTTATAATCATTCGTCTACATTATTATAATTTTCAAAGTAGAAAAAGGTTCTTTTAAAACGATTTTAATTTAATACTTTTGACTAATTTGTTACACATTAAAGATAAATAGGAGAAATAATTGATAAATTAGTCCTTTTCTAATATGATGAAATTAACAATACTAATGTTAGAGGTGAAAATGTATGAAATTTGAAAACTATAATATTCAAGACACTGTTTTAGATCTCCAACCACTCACATATATTATGGAAAGTAATGGATTTGTGTTAGCTGGCCAATGGGATTATGAGCGTGTAACGTATGACTATAAAATGAATTCGACTGAAAAAAACGTCACCTATTATTTAAGAGTGAGTGGATATGCGATTGAAGGAGATGTCGATACAGGAAAAGCGGTCATTAAGCTTTTAACACCGATTGTTGGAAAGCATTATTACCCTCACGGCGTTGAATATGGTGAAGATGAAATTCCAGATAACATTAAAGAAAAATGTGAACGAATTTTAAATAATGTTTCTGAGGCACTAAGCCAATTTCAAGAGCAAAATGCATAAAAGTATCAATTAATAATAAAACTCGCGAGCTTCATTATAGCCGCGAGTTTATTTTATTTTATAAAAAGAGAATGCCTTCAAAAATGACAACTAAAATATGTCGGTAAACGGCATCCTCAATCTTTCTTACTTGTATTGTGGAATAGCATTTTCATCTGTTGGTATTGGATCGATTGCTGAATTTTCTTTCCTAAACCATCTTATAAAGATTCTTGCAATTAGAAATCCAAAAATGACCTCTTGTAAAACTTTCATTAATATTCCTGCCCCTTGCTGGTCATGAAGTAAGGACATTTTCATGAAGATTTGTGGGCCACCTAAATTCATACCTTGTAAGACATCTGGTGGAATACATAATTCCATCGCCATCGCAAAGGCATCTGGTTCTGAATATGTTGCATAAAGCGGAGTTCCAGCAAAAATAATTAACGCACAAGCTGGTGTAATTAATAAGCTGTTACCGAATATATAAAATATTTTATATAACGGCGGAACCGTATCGCGCTCTTTTAATGGCGTAATTAAAGGCCACCACATAAAAATCGCTGCAAAGAAAATAAATAATGTAAAGAACCAATGGACGAACAATCCAGTTTTTGAAAAATCTAATACACCAGGTAAATGGTAAATTGAGAAAGATAAATTAAAAACTAAAATGGCAACGAGCGGATATGTTGCGAATTTCAAAAATTTACCGATGAATTTCATATTAAATAGCTTTCTCCACCATAATTCTGGAATCCCTTTAATAGTTAATGGGGCGATAATAAACCATAGAATAGCCATCGTTCCCATATGGGCTAGTAAACTAATGTGTGAAAGTAAGTATAGCGGTGATCCTTTAACAACATAAAAAAAGACAATCGCTGAATAAGCGAACACTTTCTGTTTTATCGGTGGTTCTTTTTCCAATCCTGTGACATGTTTTAATGGACCTGTAAATAAGTAATAAAGTAAACCTAATACGATCGTTACAAAAACGATTTCAGGCTTCCATAAAGCATGCACTCCAAATATCTGTATCTTATCCCACATTTTCTTCACCTCAGTGATAAAACAATTTGATATCTCTAGTATACAACATTGTACCCATAATCATCATTATTTTGAACGAACGTTAACGAAATTGTTGAATTTACGTGTGGAATAATAAATCTCGAGCTAATCAACCATCTTAAAAAATATGAAAGATGATTGCTGCTCGAGATTGTTTAAATATTTATTTGGTTTTTCAAGGATTAGTTTTTCATTTTCGGATCTAATGCGTCTCTTAATCCATCCCCCATTAAATTAAAGCCTAACACGACTAGCATGATTGAGATCCCTGGAAAAATTAATGTCCACGGAGCTAACTGGATAAAATCGCGTGCATCAGATAACATTTTCCCCCATTCAGGTGTTGGGGATGTCGCTCCTAAACCCAAAAATCCTAAAGCGGCCGCTTCTAAAATCGCTGTACCAAAACCTAAAGTTGCTTGAACGATAATCGGAGCCGTGCTATTTGGTAAAACATGATGAAAAATGATTCGTCCGTTTTTCATCCCTTGTGCTTTTGCAGCTAATACGAATTCTTCTTCTCTTAAACTAATCACCTTTGAACGTACTAGTCGACCGAATATCGGAATATTAACGATAGCAATTGCTATTAAAGCGTTTTGCAATGATTGACCTAATATAGCGACAATTGCAATCGCTAATAAAATACTAGGAAAAGCTAAAAGTATATCAAAAATTCTAGAAATGAGCATATCTATCCATCTACCATAATAGCCAGCGATAATTCCTAAAAACGTTCCAAAAATTAAAGCACCTGTTACGGCAAAAAATCCGACGAGCAATGAAATCCGGGCACCGTAAGCAATTCGTGTAAAAATATCCCGCCCTAAATCATCTGTACCAAACCAATGCTCCGCTGACGGTGGCTGCAATCGATTAGAAAGTACTTGATCATCGATACCAGAGGACGTTAACAAAGGGGCAAATATCGCAATTAATATGAAGACTAGAATAATAATAAATCCCGTAATCGCTAATCGATTCTTTCTCAACCGTCTCATCGTATCACGAAAGGGTGAGATCGTTGACATGTCTTCATCATGTTGTAAATTTTTATTTGATACTTCTATTTTTCGACTCGTTTGCAAAATGACACCCCCTAGTATTTAATTCTCGGATCGATGTAAGCATAAATTAAATCAACAACGAGATTAATAATAACGAAGAGAAACGCGATGACTAAGATACCAGATTGGATGACTGGATAATCTCGATATGATATCGCATCATAAACGTATCGTCCGATTCCTGGCCAGGCGAAGATTGTTTCAGTTAATATCGCTCCACCGAGTAAAACCCCTGTCTGTAAGCCAATGACCGTTAAGACTGGAATCGATGCATTTTTCAACGCATGTTTATAAATAACTAAAAATTGCCCCGAGCCTTTCGCACGAATCGTTCGAATATAATCTGAATTCATAACTTCAAGCATGCTCGAGCGTGTCATTCTAGCAATGATTGCCATCGGTATAGTACCTAAGGCGATACTCGGTAATATTAAATGTTTTAAAACCGTTTTTAAGTGACCCCAATCCATATGTAAAATGGAATCTAAAACGTAAAAATGAGTGATGGCGTCTATAGGGTTTCTACTATCTTGTCTCCCGTTTGAGGGTAGCCATCCTAATTCTTGTGCAAATACCCACTGTTCCATTAATGCTAACCAGAAGACGGGCATCGAAACACCAATTAATGCGATAGCCATGGCTAAAAAATCAAACCAAGAATTTTGTTTCCACGCACTTAAAATTCCTGCATTCACACCGATGACGATTGCAAAAATCATCGCAAAAAACGTCAACTCTGCAGTAGCTGCTAGACGTGGACCAATTTCGGAACTAATGCTAGCTCTCGTTCTTAATGACGACCCTAAATCACCTTGCACTAATCCTTTTACATATTCACCATATTGAATGTAAATCGGCTCATTCAAACCTAATGCTTCTTCCATATCTCTAATATTTTGCTCTGTTGCTGACTCACCTAAAATAGTTTGAGCTGGATTTCCTGGTATTAAATATATGATGGCAAATGTAATAATCGTCATTCCAAAAAGAACAGGTATTAACATTACTAATCGGCGCATCGTATAGGCTAGCATTATTTCACCCCCAAAATTTCGTAATATGAAAGAGGATAGTAGAGGTGACTCTACTACCCCCATTTTTCAAAAATTATTCAACAATGTCTACTTCAGCGAGAGATTCGCTCGTAGATGGATGAGGAACGTAATTTTGCACACGATTGCTTGCAGCTAACACAGGTGTTGAGTGAACTAAAACGACCATTGGTGCTTCATCGCGAATAATAGCCTGTGCTTGCATATATAAATCCGCTCGTTCATCTTGATCTACAGCAATTTTTGCAGCATCGAGCAATTCATCAACTTCTGGATGACTGAAAAAAGTATTGTTACTTCCACCAATACCACTCGTATGGAGTAAACTACCTAAGAAGTAGTCAGGATCCCCATTCGTTCCAGACCATCCGAGCATGAACATCTCTTGCTCCCCATTTTCCACTTTTTCTAAATAAGGTGCCCATTCTTCACGATGAATCGTTGCTTCAATACCAATTTGTGCTAAGTTATTTCTTACAATTTCAGCTACCGTTTCAGGATCTGGCATATACGGTCTTGCAACAGGCATCGTCCAAAGCTCTATCTCAAAGCCATCTGCATAGCCTGCTTCTTCTAACAATTCTCTTGCCAAATCTAAATTGTACTCAAATGACTCCACCTCATCGTTATAGCCTAAATAGCCTGGAGGTAATGGATTGACTGCTGGAATCGCATATCCAGCATAAAGCGCATCAGCAATCGCTTCACGGTCAATCGCGTGGTTAATAGCTTGTCGTACTAACTTATTATCCATCGGTTCTTTTTCCGTTTGAAACCCAAGATATCCGAAATTATTCGCTGCTCGTGTGTATAAAGTTAAATCTGGATCATCTTCAACGCCTTGTGCATCATCAGGATTTAAACCATCCATAATGTCGATATCTCCTGAACGTAACGCAATTAATCGCGCGGCATTTTCAGGAATGACTTCAAAAATCACTCGGTCAACTACCGGTAAACCGTCCTTCCAATAATCATCGAATTTTTCTAAAACAATCGCTTCATCTCGAGTCCAGCTAACGAATTTAAACGGTCCTGTTCCAACAGGGTTTTCATTAATTTCAGGACCATATTCTTCAAGGGCTGCTGGTGATGTAATTGCAAAGTAACTCATTCCCATGTTCTGTAAAAAGAAACCTAATGGGGTGTTTAATTGGAAAACGATCGTATGCTCATCTTCTACGATAATCTCATCGATAACATGACCATCATCGCCTTTATAACCACCAAACATCGTTCCATACATGGAGTAGACGTAGCCATCATCTTTAAAAGAAAATTCATGTTCAGGGTCCGCCCAACGTTCAAAGTTTATTTTTACCGCTTCCGCATTGAAGTCTGTTCCGTCATGGAATTTAACGCCTTCCTCTAAATAAAATGTGTACGTTAACCCATCGTCACTCACTTCCCAATCATGGGCAAGCCCAGCTTTAAGATCAAAGGACTCTTTGTCAAACTCGAGCAATGATTCATAAATTTGCTTCGTTACTCTTGAGGACTCACCATCTGTCGTACTACCAAAATCTAAGCTTTCTGAGTCGCCACCCCTAGCAAAAACTAATACTTTCTCGCCTCCGTCAGTGTCCCCTGTTGTATCATCATCTGTATCTGTGTCTTGTTCTTCTGATGAATCATCATCAGGATCTTGCTCTTCAGATGAACCATTATCGCCACCGCATGCTGCTAAAATTAATAGCCCAATCAACATGAAGATAAAGAATGGAAAAAGTTTTTTCATTCTTCCTATATCCCCCTTAAACTTTAAATTTTTATAAAAAACATTCCGTTACTCATCCTGATACAGATGGCAAGCAACGTTATGTTCTTCATCGACTTTTTGCAAACTAGGCCGTACTTCCTTACAAATGTCCATCGCCATCGGACACCTTGTATGAAAAGCGCAACCAGTTGGCGGGTTTTCGGGACTAGGCACATCCCCTTCTAAAATGATTCGATCTCTTTTAATATCTGGATCAGTCGTCGGTACGGCAGAGAGTAATGCTTGAGTATAAGGGTGCTTCGGATTTTCATATAACTGATCATTCGGTGCTAATTCAACCAGTCGTCCTAAATACATGACACCAATTCGGTCACTAATATGTTTAACGACACTTAAATCATGGGCGATAAAAATGTACGTTAACTGAAACTTCTCTCGCAAATCTTTCATTAAATTTAATATTTGTGATTGGACGGATACATCTAATGCAGATACAGGTTCATCACAAATAATTAATTTCGGATGGTTAGCTAATGCACGAGCAATTCCAATTCTTTGTCGTTGTCCTCCACTAAACTGATGAGGATATCTCGAAGCATGATCTTTTCTTAATCCAACAATTTCAAGTAATTCCTTCACTCTTTCCTTCCGCTTTTTAGCATCATTCATCCCATGTACTAAAAGGGGCTCACTAATGATTTTCTCAACCGTATGTCTCGGATTAAGGGATGCATACGGATCTTGAAATATAATTTGCATATCTCGTCTAAGCTGCCTCATTTTTTCATCGCTAACTTTTGAAATATCTTCACCTTCGAATAAAATCTCGCCTTCTGTCGGTTCAATTAAACGAAGGATTGCTTTACCTGTCGTTGATTTTCCACAGCCTGATTCACCGACAATACCTAATATTTCACCTTTGTTGACAGAAAAAGAGACATCATCAACGGCTTTTATTTCGCCAATTTTCCGACCAAATATTCCACCGTTAACATCAAAATACTTTTTTAACCGATTGACTTTGAGGATTGGGGCTTCAGTTTGAGTTGACATATTCAACCCCCCTATCGTCATATAAAAAACATCTCGCTTTTCGATTAGAATCAATTGTTATATGTTCAGGGTTTTCTTGAAAACATCGGTCAAAAGCAAATTCACAACGCGAAGCAAAACGACACCCTTGAGTATTTAACTTAGGCTTCATAACTGTGCCAGGGATGGAATACAAAATATCCTCTTTTTTATCAATCTTAGGTAGCGATTTAATTAACCCTTTCGTATACGGGTGCTTCGGATCCTTCAAAATTTCTCGTACGGTTCCTTCTTCAACGATTTGGCCAGAGTACATGACGATGACCCGATCGCACATCTCAGCAACAACTCCTAAATCGTGGGTAATTAAAAGAATCGCCGTTCCTATTTCTTCGTTTAATTGACGCATTAAATCAAGAATTTGCGCCTGAATCGTAACATCTAATGCCGTTGTCGGTTCATCAGCAATCAAAATATCTGGATCACATGACATCGCCATCGCAATCATTACCCGTTGTCTCATCCCGCCAGATAGCTGATGGGGATATTCATCTATAATAGAATCCGCTCGAGGAATCCCTACTTTATCAAGCATCTGAATAGCTTTCAAACGGGCTTCTTTTTTATTCATTTTTTGATGTAATCGAATGGCTTCAATCATTTGATTGCCAATCGTAAATAGTGGATCTAAAGAAGTCATCGGTTCTTGAAAAATCATTGCAATCTCATTTCCACGAACCTGTTTCATTTGTTTTTCAGATTGTTTAGCTAAATCTTTATCACCAAAAAGAATTTCTCCTTTAACGATTTTACCTGGAGGCTTTGGAATGAGTTGCATAATCGATAAAGATGTCACACTTTTTCCACAGCCTGATTCACCGACAATTCCTAACACTTCACCTTTATGTAATTTAAAACTAACCCCTTCAACTGCAGGGACTTCTCCATCATCTGTATTAAAATACGTGTGTAAATCGTTTATCTCTAGCACAGCTTCTTTCAATTCAACGAACCTCCGTCCTTAAAATCTTCAGATATATGATTGTTTATAGAATTATAAGACTATTCAAATAGGTTGTCAATAAAAAAATGCGACTCTCTATAATTAAATATACAAACAAACT
>CALKAL010000022.1 GCA_937983065.1 uncultured Bacillaceae bacterium
AGCTCAAGAAGAATGACTTTAATTTCTTCTAACGTTTCATAATCCCTCGGGAGCGTCATATGATGGCCAATCGCTTTTTGTTTATCATGGGTTGTCGTTGTGACAGGAGAGTAGTCAATCCCATTAGCAATCCGCCATAATACTTCGCCGTTAATTCCCCATCTTTTTTTCAAATAATGAATCGGATAGTTGGCTAAATCCCCGATTGTTTGGATTCCCATTCGCTCTAAATGGTGTTCCATGCGACTGCCAACACCGAACATTTTTCCGATGGGGAGGGGCCACATTTTTTCCTTTAAATTGTTTTCATCTAAAAAAAGGATTCCCGATGGATGTTTTTTAGCGAAATTATCACAGGCGATTTTAGCTAAAATTTTGTTCGGGCCGATACCGACACGTGCGTAAACACCAAGCTCTTCTAGGATTTCTTCTTGAACCTTTTTAGCAATATAATGCGCCTCACCAAACAAGCGAAGACTCCCTGATACGTCCATAAATTGTTCGTCAATCGAAAACACTTCAACTAGATCAGTAAATCGTTCTAAAATTTGTGTAATTTGATAAGACAAATCAACATAAAGCTGCATATGGGGTCTGACGATGATCGCCTCTGGGCATTTTTTCTGTGCTTGCCAAAGTGCTTCGGCTGTTTTAACCCCATATGTTTTTGCAATCGGGCAGGCGGCTAAAACAATGCCATTTCGCCTTTTCGGATCTCCCGCAACGACGACGGGTTTATCTTTTAAGCGAGAATCCTTCGCTTTTTCTACTGACGCATAAAATGATTGCATATCGACTAAAAAAATAACCTTTCCCATCTTGATACCCTTCCTTATTAGAGAACTGATGTTCCTTTATTATACACGAACAGTAGTTCTATTATCAATGGGAATTTAGCCCAAAAAAAAGAAGGCCTCCAACTCGAAAAAGTAGAGGACCTTCTTAAATCGTTACCGGTGTTGGTCATAAATATTTTCTTTTGTTATCGTTTTAATTGTTTCATACGTTTCATTAGGAATGTTGGCGAGCTGCTCATAAGCTTTTAAATTTTCAATAAGCTGATTTTCATTGCTAGCTCCTAAAATTAAGCTTCCTACCGCACGATGCTGTAACGTGTAGCCAATCGCTAATGCTTGTAATGATACACCGATTTCAGAGGCTAATTGCTCAAGATCAGTAATTAGTTTTTTCAGCTCATCGCCATCGTAATTTAAAAATCCTTTTTGCCCTTTTTTCTCCCATTGACTCTGCCCAAAATTAGTTAACATACCTTTTCCTAAAGCGCCACGAACGAGGACACTCGCACCATCGTCGTGAATCATGTCTAAAAATTCCTCAGGCCGCCGATCAATCAGGCTGTATTGCATCATAATCGCAGTTAAATCAGACTGCTTTAAAAATGTATGAATGACATTCGGGCGAATAGAAGATATCCCGTAATGGCGGATGAGCCCTTCTTGTTTAAGCTCTTCAAATAAGTCAATGACATCATCAATCGGATCTTCTATCGTGCCACCGTGTAGCTGGTATAAATCAACATCATCTAGCCCAAGCCGAAGTAAACTGTTTTTAAACGCTTCTTTTAAATAACTTTTTGAAGCATCCCAATGCCAGCCTTCTTGACCCGGCTCAAAACGATTACCGCCTTTCGTCGCGATAAACACTTTGTCCCGTTTACCTTTAATCGCTTTTCCGACGATTTTTTCATTCATGCCATAATCGTAAAGGTCCGCGGTATCTAAATAATTAATCCCATGACTGACGGCCAAATCAATAATAGAACGTGCCTTAGCTGCATCTGTTCCAAGACTCATACATCCGAGTCCAATTTCAGAAACATAAAAATCCGACTGACCTAATTGTCGCTTTTTCAAATGACTCAACTCCTTTACTCTATTTTAAAATTAATTCCGGTTGAAAAACAAATATCTGTTAAAATTATGATTAAGTGAGGAGATAGAGTTTCTGCGAGATTCTTAAAAAATATGCGGAACTAACAAGAGGAGGAAGGAAGCGGATGAAAAAATTTGAAGAAAAAACGATTCGTACGGAAAAAATATACGACGGGAAAATAATTAATCTAAAAGTAGATGATGTTGCCCTTCCTAATGGGAAAACATCGAAGCGAGAATTAATCGAACATCCTGGAGCAGTAGCAGTCATTGCTAAAACAGCTGACGATAAAATCATTATGGTGGAACAATATCGAAAAGCGTTAGAAAAAAGTATTATCGAAATTCCAGCGGGAAAACTAGAGCAAGGGGAGGACCCTAAAATAACGGCAGCGAGGGAATTAGAAGAAGAAACATCGTATCGAGCAACAGACTTACAATTCGTTATTTCCTATTATACTTCGCCTGGATTTGCTAATGAAATCATTTATATATATGAAGCAAAAGGGATTGAAAAAATAGAAAATCCACTCAAGGGCGATGATGATGAATTTGTTGAATTAATCGAATTGTCGCTAGAAGAAGCAATGCAACTCATTAAAGAAGAAAAAATCCATGACGCCAAAACGATTCACGCCATTTATTATTTAATGTTAAAGGATAGACAACAATGAATTTAAAAACTTTTTATGCGGATTTTCACATTCACATTGGTCGGACATTATCTAATCGTCCTGTTAAAATTACTGCCTCTAATGATTTAACGATTCAACACATTTTTCCCTTCGTCGAGAAGAAAAAAGGAATTGATTTAATCGGGATTATTGATGCCCACGTTCCTGAAGTTTTAGTTGAACTTGAACTAGGGATTCAAAAAGGAAATCTGTATGAAGAAGTCGATGGAGGCATTTCAAACGGAAAAGTAACTGTCCTACTCGGGTCGGAAATTGAAATTTACGATCAAAATTGTTCAGGGCCAATTCATGTACTATGCTTTTTTCCAACATTAAATCGGATGAAGCAGTTTTCTAACTGGTACGATGCCTATGTGAAAAATCCGACGTTAAGCTCACAGCGGATTTATATCGATGCGAAAACGTTACAACAACAAGTTAAACAATTAGACGGTTTATTTATTCCAGCACACGTCTTTACCCCGTTTAAAAGCATGTACGGTAAAGGTGTTAAAAATAGCTTAACAGAAGTGTTTGATCCTTCTCTAATCGATGCCGTTGAGCTAGGTTTAAGCTCAGATACATCGATGGCAGAAACAATTTCTGAATTAGAGGCTTATCCATTTTTAACGAATTCAGATGCCCACTCTTTAGAGAAAATTGGTAGAGAATATCAAGCATTAAAGTTAGCTCAACCGACATTTTTAGAATTTCGTAAAGCTTTGAAAAATGAAGCTGGTCGAAAAATCGAAGCGAATTATGGAATGAATCCGAAGCTCGGAAAATATTACGAAACTATCTGTAAAAAATGCCATAAACCAACGATTAAACATCAAACGACTTGTTCAAATTGTGGTTCGAGTCAATTAATTAAAGGGGTAAGTGAACGAATCGAACAATTGAGTGATCAAGGAGGGAAGAAGAAACGGAAAAGGCCTCCTTATATTCACCAAGTGCCTTTAGAATATGTCCCTGGACTAGGTCCGAAAACATTGCAAAAATTAAGGGTAGCATTGAAAAACGATATGTATATTATTCACGAAGCGACCTTTGAAGAAATAAAAAAAGTGAGTCAAGAAAAAATTGCTCATTACATTCTTCAGTTGCGCCACGGTAAGCTTTCTATTCATCCTGGTGGCGGTGGTGTATACGGAAAAGTAAAGACTTAATCTCGTTTAGTTCTATCCCCATTTCTACTGTCATAGAATTTTAATAGAAATCGCGTAGAAGTGAATGGAGGAACATAGATGAAACGTTGGTTAAGGGGATCAGCCTATACTTTAGAGCCGTATTTAAGTTTATACATTTTTTTATTCGTTTTATTTGTTATCGGAGTAATATTTGGAGCCATTATGGTTGGAAGCTTAAGTTTTATTCAAAAGCAAGATTTACTATTTTTTGTTCAACAATATTTTTTCACCTTTACAGAGCAATCCCACAGTCTTTCCTTTAGAGATATTTTCTCAACCTTTTGGACGCATGGAAAATATGTCACGTTTATCTTTTTGTTCGGATTATCCGTTATCGGGCTTCCTATCGTTTGGTTTTTACTATTTGCCAAAGGGGTCGTTATCGGGTTTACGGTCGGATTTTTAGTTAATCAACTAACATGGGAAGGCTTCTTATTATCAATCGGTTCAATTGCACCGCAAAACTTATTTATTATTCCCGCATATTTACTCGTCGTTGCGAGCAGTATGATCTTCTCAATGCATATTATTAAGATGTTAATGACAAGATCGCGTCACCAATATACGTTTGCTCAAGCTTCATCTTTATATTTTAAAAGCTTTATGATCGTTTTATCAATCGTATTTGTCGGTTCAATTATCGAGTCTGTCTTCTCAAGTCAAATGATGCAATTTATATTAAATTGATTATTAGATAATAATGATTATATTTCATAATTTATAATCATTTTAATTTGACACTCATTCCACCCTTGCATATAATTTATTTATGGAGAGAGGGGAATGACCGTGGAGAACCGAATCGAGAGTATCAAAAAAGAACTTCAAAAACAAAGCTATAAGCTAACTCCACAACGCGAGGCGACAGTTCGTGTCCTGTTAGAGCATGAGGAGGACCATTTAAGTGCTGAAGATGTGTACCTTCTAGTAAAAGATAAAGCACCTGAAATAGGATTAGCAACCGTTTATCGAACGTTAGAATTGCTCGTTGAATTAAAAGTCGTTGACAAAATTAATTTCGGTGATGGCGTTTCCCGGTTTGATTTACGAAAAGAAGGGGCTGAACACTCGCATCACCATTTAGTTTGTGTCGAATGTGGTTCAGTGACAGAAATCGTAGAGGATTTATTAGAGGATGTTGAAAAAATCGTTGAACATAGGTGGAAATTTAAAGTGCAGGATCATCGATTAACGTTTCACGGAATTTGTGAACAATGTCAATCGAATGATTAGCTTTAATAGATGAAGACCTTTTTCTCATTTGGAAAAAGGTCATTTTTTATTTATACTGACATTAAGGGAGTTATTCATTGGTTATATAAGTGAAGGGATGGAGAAGATGAAAGATGCAGTTGGGGATTTTTTTCATTATTTAACGATTGAGAAGGCGTTAAGTGAAAATACGATCATGTCTTATAAACGAGATTTAAACCAGTACATCAGTTTTTTAACAGATATGTATTCGATTCAAAACGTTGAGAAAATTGAACGGCACCACGTTAGAAGCTTTTTGCAAAAATTAAATGAAGATGGAAAGTCATCAGCGAGCATAGCGCGAATGCTTTCAACAATTAGAGCCTTTCATCATTTCATTATGCGGGAATATCATGTGAAGCATGATGCAACATTACATATCGAATCACCTAAACAAGAACGCAAATTACCAAAAGTGCTATCGAATAAAGAAGTAGAAGAGCTTTTAAACCTTCGTGGAGACGATTCTTTAACGATTAGAAATAAAGCAATGCTTGAAACATTGTATGCAACTGGCTTACGAATTTCTGAATTACTTTCTTTAAAAATGAATGATTTACATTTGTTAATGGGTTTTGTCCGAATTATCGGTAAAGGTGATAAAGAAAGAATTGTCCCTTTAGGTCGGCATGCTCAAAAAGCGATTGAAGATTATGTGGAAAGAGCGCGACCTGAGTTGCAAAAGCTAGATCAAACGGAGGCACTTTTTGTAAATCATCGCGGTAAACCGATGACACGCCAAGGCTTTTGGAAAGTGTTACGAAAAATTGCCCTTGAAAAAAATATTAAAAAGGAATTAACCCCACATACGTTAAGACATTCCTTTGCCACACACTTACTAGAAAACGGGGCTGATTTACGAGCCGTTCAAGAAATGCTCGGTCATGCCGATATTTCAACAACACAAATTTATACCCATGTATCTAAAACACGGATGAAAGAAATCTATGAAAATTATCATCCTAGAGCATGATATATGTTATATTGAAATTCGTTCTATTTTAGTCTGGAGGTTATTATAATGTCATCATTTAAACGCGTTTTTTTAATCGTATTAGATTCAGTCGGGATAGGAGAAGCTCCCGATGCAAAAGATTATGACGATGAAGGAGCAGACACTCTCGGGCATATTGCTGAACATTTGAATGGGCTGAATATGCCAAATATGAGAATGCTCGGCTTAGGAAATATTAAAGAAATGAAAGGAATTGAAAAAAGTAAGAATCCATTAGCACACTATACGAAAATGCAAGAAGCTTCCGTTGGTAAAGATACGATGACGGGGCATTGGGAATTGATGGGACTGCATATTAATCAGCCATTTCGTACTTTTCCAAATGGATTTCCGAATCAATTAATTGAACAAATTGAACATAAAACGAACCGAAAAGTCATAGGAAATAAAACAGCTTCTGGGACACAAATTATTGAGGAGCTTGGACCAACCCATATGGAAACAGGGGCAATCATCGTTTATACATCGGCAGATTCAGTTTTACAAATCGCTGCCCATGAAGAAGTCGTTCCTTTAGATGAGCTTTATTCCATTTGTGAATATGCACGAGAAATAACGAAAGAAGATCCATATATGATTGGAAGAATTATTGCGCGTCCCTTTATCGGTGAGCCAGGTGCCTTTGTACGAACTGCCAACCGACATGATTATGCGTTAAAGCCGTTTGGTCGAACCGTTATGAATGAATTAAAAGATGCAAACTATGATGTGTTAGCTTTAGGGAAAATTTCAGATATTTACGATGGTGAAGGGATTACTAAATCGATTCGTACCGTTGATAATTCGGACGGAATGGACAAATTAGTGCAATCGATGGATGAACAATTTCACGGGCTTAATTTTTTAAATTTAGTCGATTTTGATGCGAAATATGGCCATCGACGTGACCCTCAAGGCTATGGTGAGGCATTAGAAGATTTCGACCGAAGACTTCCAGAAGTGCTTAA
Source organism: uncultured Bacillaceae bacterium (assembly GCA_937983065.1). GTDB lineage: Bacteria > Bacillota > Bacilli > Bacillales > Alkalibacillaceae > CALKAL01. The sequence goes on from CALKAL010000022.1 coordinate 6,973, forward strand.
TAAATTAAAAGATGATGATTTATTAATTATTACAGCTGATCACGGCAATGATCCAGTACACCATGGCACAGACCATACGCGAGAATACGTGCCACTTCTCGTTCACCATAAAGGGATTACAGAAGGAAAACAACTGCCGGTTCGAAAAACATTTGCTGATGTTGGTGCAACGATCGCTCATAATTTTAAGATTAAAATGCCAAAACATGGTGAAAGCTTTCTCGATTTAATTAAGTAAAGGAGACGGTTTAATTGCTTAATGACGTAAAAAGTGCAGCAAAATATATTTTAAGTAAAACAGAGGCGAAAGTGGAAATCGGTCTCGTCCTAGGCTCGGGCTTAGGTGTATTAGCTGATGAAATAGAAGAGGCGACTATTATACCGTATGAAGAGATTCCCCACTTTCCAAGGTCGACAGTCGAGGGCCATAAAGGTCAGCTCGTTATCGGAGATTTAAATGGGAAAAAAGTAATCGCTATGCAAGGTCGTTTTCATTACTATGAGGGTTACCCACTACAAGAGGTGACTTTTCCGATTAGGGTGATGAAGGAATTAGGTGTTGAACATTTGATCGTTACAAATGCTGCTGGTGGATTGAATGAATCGTTTCAAGCTGGCGACTTAATGGTTATAACTGATCATATAAACTTGTTTGGTCATAATCCACTTATCGGTGAAAATGTCGCTGAATGGGGTGAAAGATTTCCTGATATGTCAAATGCATATCATAAAGAGCTCATTCATCTCGTGAAAAATAGTGCAAAACAGCTAAACATCCCTATTAAAGAAGGGGTATATGTCGGAGTGACAGGACCTTCCTATGAAACACCGAGTGAAGTGAAAATGCTCCGTCATATCGGGGGCGATGCTGTCGGAATGTCTACCGTACCAGAAGTGATCGTAGCAAATCATGCCCGTATGAAAGTCATTGGAATTTCATGCATCTCTAACATGGCTGCTGGAATTTTGGATGAACCTTTAAGTCATGATGACGTTATTAAACAGACGGAGAAAGTAAAAAAAGATTTTGTGACATTAGTTAAACATGTCGTCATATCGATTTAGTCATAAAATTTTTTTGATATAGTTGATTGCCGATAGGGGGTATGTAAATGAGAATGTATGACATTATTAAGAAAAAACGTGACGGTGAACAATTAACGGATGAGGAAATTCAATTTTTTATAAAAGGAATCACGGAAGAGACAATCCCTGATTATCAAATAAGTGCTTTAGCAATGGCGATTTATTTTCAAGGGATGTCGAAGGAGGAAACCGCTTCTTTAACGATGGCAATCGTCAATTCGGGTGAAAAAATTGATTTATCGGAAATTAACGGAATTAAAGTCGATAAACATTCAACGGGTGGAGTTGGAGATACGACAACGCTTGTGCTCGCCCCTTTAGTTGCCTCTGTCGGTGTCCCAGTTGCAAAAATGAGTGGTAGAGGACTCGGTCATACTGGGGGAACGATTGATAAATTAGAAGCAGTAAGTGGATTCCACGTTGAAATAAGCAATGAAGAATTTATACGTTTAGTAAATGAAAATCAATTAGCGATTATCGGTCAGTCTGGCGATTTAACACCTGCGGATAAAAAATTTTACAGTTTAAGAGATGTGACCGCAACGATTAACTCTATTCCTTTAATCGCCAGTTCAATTATGAGTAAAAAAATAGCTGCAGGAGCCGATGCGATTGTTCTCGATGTAAAAACGGGTTCCGGCGCTTTTATGAAATCTTTACATGAATCCATCGAGTTAGCTGAAACGATGGTAGCCATTGGTGAACAAGTCGGAAGAAAAACGATGGCTGTCATCAGTGATATGAGCCAACCTTTAGGTAGAGCGATAGGAAATGCCCTTGAAATAAAAGAAGCGATTGAAACATTGAAAGGTGAAGGACCCGAGGATCTAACCGAGTTATCATTAACTTTAGGAAGTCAAATGGTTGTCTTAGGTAAAAAAGCGAGTTCCATCGATGAAGCAAGAGAAATGTTGAAGGAAAATATTAAAAACGGTAAAGCACTAGAAAAATTTAAACAATTTTTATCATCCCAAGGTGGCGATGAAACAGTTGTTGATCAATTAGAGCATCTCCCTAAAGCAAAGTATGAAATTGAACTAAAGGCAAAGCAATCGGGCTATATTTCAAGCATCGTTGCTGAAAATATTGGCAGAAGTGCGATGTTACTCGGTGCAGGAAGGCAAACGAAGGAATCCGTCATTGATCTTGCCGTTGGTATCATGTTAAACAAAAAGGTTGGCGATTACGTCGAAGCAGGTGAATCTTTATTAACGATTCATAGTCAGACAAAACAAATTGAGTCCATTAAACAATCCTTATACAATGATATTACGATTTCAGAAACAAAAGTAGAAAGCCCCCAGTTGATTAAAAAAATTATTCAATAATCATCAAACTTGAATTTCACAAAAAGTGGAATTCAAGTTTTTTAATTTTTATGTAATAAAAAGCGGGATGATGGAAAAAATATGAAGCATGAATGGAGGGATTATCATTGAGATATAAAATATTATCATCTTTAATCATCGCGAGTTTGTTGTTTTCCAATTTAGTCGTCTTTGCAGAAGGAAAGGATGAAGAAAAACAATTAACGAATTCAGCAAAAACAGCTCTTTTAATGGAATATGACACTGGCGAAATTCTTTATAGTAAAGAAAGTGATAAACGATTACCCCCTGCAAGCATGACGAAAATTATGACGTTACTCCTAGTGATGGAAGCCCTTGAAAAAGGAACGATTACTTTAGACGAAATGGTCCGTACGAGTGAGCATGCCGCATCAATGGGGGGAACGCAAATATTTTTAGAGCCTTTTGAAGAAATGTCTGTTGAAGATTTAATAAAAAGTGTTGCGGTTGCTTCAGCTAACGATGCATCCGTCGCTTTAGCCGAACGTATTGCCGTGACAGAGGAAGAGTTCGTAAAAATGATGAATGAAAAAGTGAAGGAGCTCGGGTTAAAAAATACGCATTTTGCGAATGCAACCGGGTTACCAGCGAAAAATCATTATAGCTCTGCGTACGATATGGCAATGATGGGAAAGGAATTATTAAAGTATGAGGAAATTACGAAGTACACACAAATTTATGAAGATTATTTAAGAAAAGGTTCGGAAAATGAATTTTGGCTCGTTAATACGAATAAATTAGTGAAGTTTTATGACGGTGTTGACGGATTAAAAACAGGTTATACGTCCGAAGCCAAATATTGCTTAACCGCAACGGCTAAACGTGAGGATATGCGAGTTATCGCTGTTGTCATGGGGGCAGACACGGTGAAGGAAAGAAATGCGGATATAACGAATATGTTAGACTATGCTTTCGGTCATTACGATCTACATCGTCTATATGCTGAAGATGACGTCATGTACGAATGGACGCCATTAAAATCAAAACGTACGCTACAAGCAAAACCTGAATACAACATTTCTTTACTTTTAGAAAAAGGAGATTCCATCGAGAATTATGAAACTGAAGTGATGATTGATAAAGATAAAATGTGGCCAATCAATCAATCGGATCAAGTTGGAAAAATCGCCATTAAAAAAGATGGAAATATCGTTAGAGAGCATCCTTTAATTGTTAAAGATGAAGTTGAAGAGGCTAATATTTTTAACTTGTGGAAACGTGTCATTCGTTCGATTCATTTTGGTGATTTTACGTCGAAATCTAACTAGTTTTGTCTTCATGCAGGAATCGTTAAAGGTAAAACCGAAAGACTCAATAGCTTAATTTTTTCGAAGGAGGAAGAGAAGCATTGAGTCTAATTTCGCAATTTGATAAAAAAGAAGATGTTTTATTAGTTCGACTATCTGGAGAGCTTGATCACCATCAAGCAGAACGTTTAAAAGGAGAGTGGCAGCAATACTTAAGACAAGGAAATATTAAACATGTCGTTATTAATTTAGAAGAATTAACCTTTATGGATTCGTCTGGATTAGGCGTTTTTTTAGGTCGGTATAAAGAAGTGAAACAGTTAAACGGTGAAATGGTCGTTTGTGGGTATAATGCTGCGATTAAACGCTTGTTTGAACTGTCTGGTCTGTTTAAATTAGTTGCGACTGCTGAAGATGAAAAGTCTGCCCTCATGAGTTTGGGGGTGGCATCATGAACAACTATATGAAAATACAGTTCGCCGCTAAAAGTGAAAATGAATCGTTTGCAAGAGTAGCTGTCGCATCGTTCATCGCCCAATTAGATCCGACGATGGATGAATTAACAGAAATAAAAACAGTCGTTTCAGAAGCAGTGACAAATGCGATTATTCATGGCTATGAAGAGGATGAAAACGGCCTCGTCACGTTAGAGTGTCGAATTAAAAATAATGAAATAGAAATCATTATTCGTGATGAAGGGCAAGGCATTGTTAATATTGAGGAAGCAACCCAGCCGATGTATACATCTAAGCCTGAGCTGGAACGATCAGGAATGGGCTTTACAATTATGGAAAATTTTATGGACACCATTACGATTGACTCCGTTGACGGATATGGGACAACAGTCGTCATGCGAAAAAAGCTAAATCAAAATGAAACCGCTTATAATTAGGTGGCGGCTATGAGTGGAAATGATAAATTAAAAGTTGAAAAATCACTCACAACTGAAGAGGTGCGTGAATTAATTAAGCGGAGTCAAGCAGGTGATGATGAAGCAAGAGATGAAATCGTTAAGAAAAACACACGGCTCGTTTGGTCGGTCGTCCAGCGGTTTTTAAATCGGGGATATGAAGCAGATGATTTATTTCAAATCGGCTGTATCGGATTAATTAAGTCGATTGATAAATTTGATTTGTCTTACGATGTTAAATTTTCAACGTATGCCGTTCCGATGATCATCGGTGAAATTCAACGTTTTATAAGGGATGATGGATCCATTAAAGTGAGCCGCTCTTTAAAAGAATTAAATCATAAAATTCGTAAAACGATGGAGGAAATGACGAAAAATAACGGAAGGGCCCCGTCAATTCTTGAATTAAGTGAACAGCTCAACATTCCAAAAGAAGACATTATTATGGCTTTAGAAGCAAATCAGAGTCCTCATTCAATATATGAAACGGTATATGAAAATGAAGGAGATCCGATTACATTAATGGATCAAATTGCTGAGAAGGATTCGAGCTGGTTCGAACATATCGCCTTAAAAGAAGCAATTAGGCAATTAGATTCAAGGGAACGATTAATCATTTATCTACGTTATTTTAAAGACCAAACGCAAGCAGAAGTCGCAAAACGATTAAACATATCACAAGTTCAAGTGTCCCGATTAGAAAAAAGCATATTAGAACAAATAGGCAATTTACTACAAAAATAGTTACATGAAACCTGTTTCATTGAGTCATTAATCGACTCTTTGAAACAGGTTTTTTCGTACATGGATTATATATGTTTGTACATAATAAACAATATAGTTAGTTATAAAAAGGGTGAAGGATGTTGGCACAAGTCATTTATATAAGATTAAAACCGACTCAAACAGTAAAAAAGGGCCAGCAAATAAAGCTAAAGGATATTGCATGGATTAGTACAAATGACGAAAAAGTAAAAAAGCAGTTAGAGACGCTATACCTTTATACCATTACAGATAAAGACCATACTTACAAAGTGTTTGACCTATTTAAAATCATTGAAAAAATCCATGCGATCTATCCAGAATATGAAATTGAATCCATTGGTGTACCCCAAGCTATTTTGAACATTTACAAACCAAAAGCGAAACTCTACCCAGTTATTGTAGGAGTCATTTGGTTGTTATTATTTATCGGCTCGGCAATGGCGATTATGAATTTCCACTTTGATGTCAGTATGGATGAAGTCCAAACGAGGCTCCATGAAATGATATCGCCTAATGCAAATGAGCGAAGTATTTTATGGTTAAGAGTTCCCTATTCGATTGGATTAGGATTAGGAATGATTCTTTTCTTTAACCATTTCTTTAAAAAGCGATTTAATGAGGAACCGTCTCCGTTAGAAATTGAAATGTTTAATTACGATACGGATATAAGACATTACGTATCTTACGAAGAAAACGAGTTGGATCAAGACGATGACGTTTAGTCACGTCGTTGAAGTAATCGTTGGATTCGCTGGTGGCTTAGCTGTCGGTTCTGGATTTGTCGCCTTTTTAACGGTTTTAGGAGTTATTCCCCGTCTCATTCAACTTTCGAAATCAAGGAAAGCATTAAAATTTTACGAAGCTAGTGTCATTTTAGGAGCGCTGTTCGGAATTTTTATAACGTTCTCTCCAGGATCGTATACTATTCCATTACTATTTGAGATTGTTTGGGGATTGTTCCACGGAATATTTATCGGAATGCTGGCAGCTGCTTTAACAGAAGTATTAAATGTTTTTCCAATTTTAGCGAAACGAATTCGCCTTGATGAAAAAATCGAACTGCTTATTTTAGCAATCGTATTTGGTAAAATTGCGGGTTCGTTATTTCATTGGGTCATTTATATCAATTAAAGAAAGGAGATTATCAATTGATTACAAAAGATAATTATAAAAATGATATTAAAAAATATCAGCCTAAACCGAAGCTTCTTAAAAATTGTATTAAAGCATTTATCATTGGAGGATTAATTTGTGTCATCGGCCAAGCATTGACGGTATGTTATATGAACATTTTTGATATGACGACAAAACAAGCGGGAAACCCTACAGTAACGACGTTAATTTTAATTTCCAGTTTAATGACAGGTCTAGGTATTTACGATAAACTAGGACAATTTGCTGGAGCTGGGGCAAGTGTTCCTGTAACTGGTTTTGCCAATTCCATTACGAGTGCTGCATTAGAACATAAAAGTGAGGGAATTGTTTTAGGAATTTCTACTAACATGTTTAAGCTGGCTGGATCAGTAATCGTATTTGGGGTCGTTGCTGCTTACGTCGTCGGTTTAATTCGCTATTCTATACAACAATTTTTTTAAAAGGATGACAAAACATGAAAATAGGTAAACATTCGTGGCTATTTAATAATGGTGTATTCGTTCAGTCGAGTGCAACCGTATCAGGGCCAAAGGAGAAGCTAGGACCTTTAGGTGATACGTATGATTATTCCTTTGATAATTTATATTGTAATGAAAAGACGTGGGAAAAGGCAGAAAAAGCTTTAATCGAAAAAGCAATTAATTTATGTATCGGAAAAACGAATATAAGAAAAGACGCTATTGACTTATTTATCGGTGGCGATCTATTAAATCAAATCGTAACGACAAGTTATGTTGCTCGAGATTTACCAACTCCTTATTTAGGTGTTTTCGGTGCTTGCAGTACGTCAATGGAAGCATTAGCAATCGCTGGTGCATTAGTCGATAGCGGAAATAGTCATAACGTATTAGCAGGTACGAGCAGTCATTACGCAACAGCTGAAAGACAATATCGTTTTCCAACAGAATACGGTGGACAAAAGCCTGATACGCAAACATCCACAGCAACAGGAGCGGGTTGCGTTTTAGTTAATAATGAACAATCAGATATTCAAGTTGAAGGTGCAACGATTGGTCAAGCAATTGATTACGGCGCTACTGATCCATTAGATTTAGGATCTGCAATGGCTCCAGCTGCTGCTAACACAATTGTTCAGCATATGGAAGATTTTAATCGCCAGCCCGATTATTATGACCTCATTTTAACTGGAGATTTATCAAGTGTCGGAACTCCGATTTTCAAAAAAATGACCGAGCAATCTGGCTATGATCTAGAGGAAATACATCGTGACTGTGGTTTAATGATTTATCATTCTAATCAAAAAGTGTTCGCAGGTGCGAGTGGTTGTGCAAGCTCTGCATTAGTTACTTTCGGTTATGTCATGCAACAGTTAAAAGATAAAAAGGTAAATAACGTATTAGTTGTCGCAACTGGTGCTTTACTTAATCCGACAATTGTTCAACAAAAAGAATCGATACCTTGTATTGCACATGGTGTCGTTTTAAAAAGGGCGGATGCATCATGATGATTATGGACTTTGTATGGGCTTTCGTTGTCGGTGGAGCCATTTGTACGGTGGGTCAAATATTGTTAGATGTTTTCAAGTTAACGCCAGCTCATGTTATGTCATCCTTCGTCGTAGCAGGGGCCGTTTTAGATGGCTTCAATTTGTATGATAAATTAATTGAATTTGCAGGGGCTGGAGCAACTGTACCGATTACAAGCTTTGGACATTCATTATTACACGGTGCAATGGTACAAGCTGAAGAACACGGATTTTTTGGAATAGCAGTCGGTATTTTTCAGTTAACTTCTGCAGGGATAGCATCAGCGATTTTATTCGGATTTATCGTCGCTTTAATTTTTAAACCTAGAGGATGATTTATTTGCAAAAGGAAGATAACGTAAAACTGTATACGTCGATTGAAAAAAACCGAAAACTTTTCGAAAAAACGTTAGGTATTGACGTATCCTTTGACGTAGATGTAAGAAGAATTACGGTATTAGATACGAAAGTTGATATTTATTTCGTTACAGGATTAAATGATAAAGACCACGTTAATATCATTTTAAAAGAGTTGTTAGAGCTAAATGATACGGATGAAAATAAAAAGAAAGCTTATGACATTATTGAAAACAGAATCGTTAACTCGCAAGTCGAACCGGTTGATCGTTTGCAAGATGCTATTACGGAAATATTATCAGGCTTAATTGTCATTGTCGTTGACGGGAGTAGTCGAGGCTTTGCGATTGATGTTAGAAGTTATCCGCAAAGGTCTCCAGATGAACCAGATACCGAAAAAGTCGTCCGGGGTTCCAGAGATGGTTATACGGAAAATATTATCGTTAATACCGGGCTGACGAGACGACGCATTCGTGATGAAAATTTAAGGTTTGAAATGATTCGGGTAAGCGGTCGTGGACGGCAAGATGTGGCATTAGCTTACATTAAAGATATAGCGGATGAAGAGCTCGTCAAACGGTTAAAGCATAAAATTAAACATATATCCGTTGACGGCTTATCAATGGGTGAAAAAAGCTTAGAAGAATTTATATTGGATCAAAGCGGCAATCCCTTCCCACTCGTACGTTTCACAGAAAGACCCGATGTGGCAGCCGCTCATTTATTTGAAGGACATGTCCTCATTATGGTCGATACTTCACCGAGTGTGATTATTACGCCGACGACTTATTTTCATCATGTCCAACATGCGGAAGAATATCGCCAATCACCTACAGTTGGGACTTTCGTGCGTTGGATTCGGTTTTTCGGAATATTCGTCTCGGTGTTTTTACTACCATTATGGTTATTGTTCGTTCTGAATCCTGATTTATTGCCAAAAGAATTATCATATATTGGCCCAAACGAAGAAGGGAATATCCCTATCGTCCTACAAGTGGTGTTAGCAGATATCGGGGTTGAATTTTTACGGATTGCAGCGATTCACACACCGACAGCAGTCTCAACCGCAATGGGTTTAATCGCAGCCGTATTAATTGGAGAAATCGCCATTGAAGTCGGCTTATTCACCCCAGAAATTATTTTATACGTCGCGCTAAGTACGATGGGAGCATATGCTACGCCAAGTTATGAGTTGAGCTTTGCGAATAAACTAGCCCGTCTTATGATTATATTATTAACGGCCTTTTTAGGGGTATCAGGATTTGTCGTCGGTTGTACGTTATATATATTGTTTTTAACTAAAACAAAATCTTTAGAAACGCCTTATTTTTGGCCATTTATTCCCTTTAATGCAAAAGCGATGTACAATATTTTATTTAGAGTTCCTGTACCAAGACAAATAACGCGTCCAAGCATTACTCATCCACAAGATGTCATTCGCCAAGATGTCAAATAATTATTGATATGAGTGTCACCTTATGATAAAGTTTATTATATTATAAAAGCTAAATACTTGTTATCCGCTTTAACGATGTGGATAACAAGTATTATTTTGTGTACTAATTGAGGTGAAAGAATTGGGGAATAATCATTTACACATAGGTGGCATAGACGTCATAGACTTAGCTAATAAATATGGGACACCTTTATTCGTATATGATGTAAATAAAATTAGAAATAATGCTCGATCATTTGTCTCTGCCTTTAAAAAACATGATGTGAATTTTAAAGTTTCTTATGCTAGTAAGGCATTTTCAACAGTAGCAATTATTCAAGTAATGAAGCAAGAAGGTTTAAATATAGATGTTGTATCAGAAGGCGAATTATACACGGCAATAAAAGCTGATTTTCCTCGTGAAAATATTCATATGCATGGAAATAATAAAAGTATAGAAGAGTTAGAATTAGCGATTGATGAAAAAATTGGCTGTATCGTCGTAGATAATTTTTACGAAATCTCATTATTAGAAGGATTGTTGGAAGAGAAAGACGAAACTATAAATATACTCCTCAGAATGACGCCTGGGATTGAAGCAAGCACCCACGATTATATATTAACAGGTCAAGAGGATTCTAAATTTGGCTTCGACCTTGAAAGTGATCAAGCAGATAATGCTTTAAAAAAGTTAATCAATCATCCGCGTCTTAACGTTAAAGGCGTCCATTGTCACATCGGGTCACAAATTTTCGATGCTGACGGTTATATTTTAACGATTCAAAAATTAGTCGAACGGATTAAAAAATGGAAAACGGATTATGATTTTACGACAGAAGTTTTAAATGTTGGTGGTGGGTTTGGAATCCAATATACTGATGAAGATCAACCATTATCTATTGAAACATTCGTCGATACGATCGTTCAAGAAGTTAAAAAAGAAGTGAATGAGAAAGATTTAAACATGCCGGAGATTTGGATCGAACCAGGTAGGGCTATCGTCGGTGAAGCGGGAATAACGGTTTACACAGTAGGTTCAATTAAAGATATTCCAGGTATTCGAAAATATGTCTCGATCGATGGGGGCATGACCGACAATTTACGTCCCGCCTTATACAACGCAAAATACAACGCGGTCATTGCAAATAAATTAAATGAACCTAATCATGAATTAGTTTCAATTGCTGGAAAATGCTGCGAGACTGGTGATATGCTAATATGGGATTTAAATGTACCAACAATTGAATCCGGTGATTATTTAGCGGTATTATCGACAGGCGCCTACGGATATTCAATGGCGAACAACTACAATCGTTTTCCGAAGCCTGCTGTTGTTTTTGTTGAAGACGGCAAAGATAAACTTGTCGTTAAACGAGAGACAATAGAAGATTTAATACGCTATGACTTGTCGTATGAATAATATTTTTAGGGGGTATAATGATGACAAAAGCAACGATTCATTTTGAAAATGGCGAAACAATTGCAATACAACTATTTCCAGAGGATGCACCAGGAACTGTTGAAAACTTTGTAAAACTAGCTACAGATGGTTTTTATGACGGATTAACCTTTCATCGGGTCATTCCTGATTTCGTTATTCAAGGGGGTTGCCCAAACGGAACAGGCACGGGCGGACCAGGCTATACGATTAAATGTGAAACAGAAGGTAATCCGAATAAGCATGAGAGAGGCTCATTGTCGATGGCCCATGCTGGAAAGGATACGGGTGGAAGCCAATTTTTCATCTGTCATTCACCACAGCCTCATTTAGACGGGGTTCATACTGTTTTTGGTAAAGTCATTGACGGTATTGAAGTTGTCGACCGGGTTCAAGCTGGCGATGTCATGCAAAAAGTAACAATCGAAAATTGAATTGAATCTAGTTATCATTCTATAAACATAACAAAAAGATTGTTTGTTAACTTACTTTATGATATAACAAATGAGGCCATTTCTTTAAAAATTGATTAGATTTAAGAGGGGTTTTTATGTTAATTAAGTATAAGAAAAATTTCGAGAAGATTGCGATGGGCTTACTTTCATTTATGCCTAATGAAAAGGACGTAAAAAAATTGCAGTCAACGATGAATGAATACGAAACGAATGATAACTGGAAATTGTTTTTATGGAAAGAAGAAGATATTTTAGGTGCAATCGGTGTAAGAATAGATGAAAGCAAACTCATTATCCAGCATATAAGTGTCACACCGTCTCACCGTCAATTAGGCATAGGTAAAAAGATGGTTCAAGCAATTAAAGCGGAATACGGTGAAAAGTATAATATTTGCGGAAATGAAAATACGGAAAGTTTTTATAAAAAATGTGAAGAAGAATGACCCAAAAGCTGCCTTGAATGAATAACAGGCAGCTTTTTTACATCATTTATGCTCCTAATCGGCGTAAATATAACGGATTATTTGAAACTTATATTTAAATTCTATTAAAGTTTTGATAATATGATGGAGTAACGTCATGTCTTATTTGTTGGAAATGAGTTGGTGAAAATGAATAAAATAAGCTACGAAGTTAAAATTGACAGCTTTGAAGGTCCTTTAGATTTATTACTTCACTTAGTGAATCAATACGAAATCGATATTTATGAAGTACCGATGAAGGAAATTGCTGATCAATATATGGACTACATACAGACGATGAAAGATTTACAATTAGATATTGCCAGTGAATATTTAGTCATGGCTGCAACATTACTAGCGATAAAAAGCCAAATGTTATTACCGAAACAGGAAATTGAAATAGATGATGAATATGAAGAAGATCCGAAAGAGCAATTAATTAGACGTTTAATAGAATATCGTAAATTTAAAGAAGCGGCAGCCCATTTTAAAGAAAGAGAATTAGAAAACAACCAAGTTTATATTAAGCCACCTAATGATTTATCTAATTTTGAAAAGCCAGTTCAAGTTGTTAAAAGTGAAGATGTTTCACTGATTGATTTAGCTCAAGCGTTTCAAAGGGTTTTACGACGGAAGCAATTATTAGAACCGTTAGAGACAACGGTGCAACGTGAAGAAATTCCGATTGAGCATCGAATGGATGAAATTATTCATAAACTACACGAATCAAAAGGAAAGAAGCCGTTCGATCATTTATTTCCTTATCGCGAAAAATTTGAAGTCGTCGTTACGTTTTTAGCTCTCTTAGAGTTGATGAAAAATTGTATCATTCGCTGTTATCAAAAAGGAAATTTTGAGACGTTAATGGTCGAACTGATGGAGGAGTAATGAATGGAATTAAAGCAATTAAAAGGAGTTCTTGAAGGATTGTTATTCGTCTCTGGAGATGAAGGACTTTCCATTAAGCAAATTAAAGCGATTTTAACGATAGATGCCGATGCCGTTCAAGTGTTATTAGACGAATTGAAATACGATTATGAACATAATCAAAGAGGTCTCTCGTTATTAGAGCAAAAAGGTGTTTATTATTTAACGACAAAACCAGAGCATGCCCCATATTACGAAAAGATGATTGAGACGACTGTTTCATCGAGACTTTCGCAGGCTGCATTAGAGACGTTAGCGATTATCGCTTATCGTCAACCAATTACGAGAGTTGAAGTCGATGAAATTAGAGGTGTTAAAAGTGACGGTCCAGTTCAAACATTAGTTTCTCGTTTTTTAATCGAGGAATGTGGTCGAAAGGAAACGAGTGGACGTCCAATTTTATATCAAACGACAAAGGAATTTCTAACGTTTTTCGGTTTATCTTCTTTAGATGAATTACCTCCTTTATCAGATGGAGATATTCATGAGGCGATGCGAGAAGCGGATTTATTTTTTAGTAAATATGAAGAAGATGAGGAAGAAACGAACGCAAATTAACGCGTTCTTTTTTTATTCATACCGTTTCGTTGCCATCATATACTTTAGTAGTACAAGTTCAACGATGATAGGAGCAATGGTATGAAAAATTATATTCTCGCGATAATTTTAACATTATCACTATTCATTTCCTCATTCCAAGTTAGCGCTGATCAAGAACCCCACGTTTCGGCATCTAGTGCTATCGTTATTGATGCGAAAACGAATGAAATATTATATGAAAAAAATGCTCACGAAAGAAAAAATATAGCGAGCATCACGAAAATTATGACAGCGATAGTTGCTTTAGAGCACCGTCAATTGAAAGATGAAGTGGAAATTAGCTTTGATGCCTCACGAAAAATCGGCTCCTCAATTTACACAAAAGAAGGAGATACATATCCTTTAGAAGATCTTCTTTATGGGTTAATGTTACGTTCAGGCAATGATGCGGCAGCTGCGATTGCTGAGCATGTTGCGGGTAGTGAAAAAGGATTTGCTTTTTTAATGAACGAAAAAGCTAGCTGGCTAGGAATGCAAAATAGTTCTTTTCAAAATCCCCACGGCCTTGATGAGGAAAACCATTATTCTACTGCTTATGATATGGCGATTTTAACTGCTTACGGAATAAATACGAATGATGAGTTTCGCAAAATATTCGGGACGGAAAAATATTTATCAGAAAATGTGGGTTACTATTGGTTTAATAAAAATAAATTGTTAATGACGCATGATTATTGTATCGGTGGTAAAACAGGATATACAAAATCAGCTGGAAGAACGTTAGTAACAGTTGGAAAACAAGATGAGATGGAAATTGTCGTCGTTACGTTAAACGCCTCAGATGATTGGAATGATCATCGTATTTTGTATAACTATGCTTTTGAGCAATTAGAATCAAAATACGGTCATGAAAAGGACGCAGAAAAAATATTAGATTTTCCAACATTTTTAAATCATTACGTTGATGTGTTTCAACAATTAAATGGTGTGAGAATATGGTCCATTACATCTGGGTAGGAATGGCTGTTATCGGAATCGTCTATGCGGTGTTTAACGGAACGATTGAAGAAGTAAATAAAGTGATATTTGAAAGTGCCAATGATGCTGTGTTTTTAGTCATCAGTTTAATAAGTGTGTTAGTGTTCTGGCTCGGTTTGATGAGAATTGCAGAGGAAGCGGGTTTACTTGAGAAATTAGCTAATTTCTTCAAACCAATATTCACAAGGATTTTTCCAGAAATTCCACCGAATCATCCTGCGATGGGATATATTTTATCAAATTTTTCGGCAAATATGTTTGGACTAGGGAATGCAGCAACACCACTCGGAATAAAAGCAATGAAAGAAATGAAAAAATTAAACGGGGACAAGCCCGAAGCCTCTCGTTCAATGGTGACGTTTTTAGCGATAAATACTGTCGGTGTAACAATTATTCCGACGACAGTTATCGGAATTAGAATGCAATATGATTCGGCCGCTCCAACCGAAATCGTCACTTCCACTATCATAGCGACGGTTATTTCTACCGCATTTGCATTACTATTAGATCGATATTTTTATTATCGTCGCAAAGGGAGAATGAAACTATGATGATTCAAATCAGTCATTACCTCATTCCGTTTATTATTATGGCTATTTTACTTTATGGCACGTTTAAAAAAGTACCGACGTATGAAAAGTTTGTAGAAGGAGGTAAGGAAGGGGTTCAACTAGCAATTTCCTTACTTCCTTTTCTATTAGGAATGATTGTCTCTATTAGTATTTTAAGAGCATCTGGAGCCCTTGAAGCTTTTGTTAATCTTATTGAACCTGTTCTAAGTATTTTTCATATCCCTCCTGAAATTGTTCCATTAGCATTAACTCGACCGATATCTGGAACAGCCTCATTAGGTGTATTAACCGATATAATAAAAACGGAAGGGCCTGACTCCTTTATTGGTAAGCTCGCCTCAACGATGCAAGGAAGTACCGATACGACGTTATATATATTAACTGTTTACTTTGGAGCAGTTGGTATAAAACGGATGGGAGATGCGCTAAAGATTGGACTTCTTTCGGATTTAGTTGGTATAATAGCCTCACTAATTATCGTATATTTAATGTTTGGATAAATAGATTAAATTTAAAGCGTTAACATCATGTTAACGCTTTAAAAACGTCAAAAAGGTGATGTACATGAGCTTAGAACGTTTACAAAAAGTAATTGCCCAATCTGGCTATACGTCAAGAAGAAAAGCAGAGCAATTAATTGTCGATCAAAGAGTGAAAGTTAATGGTAAAACAATTACTGAATTAGGTACAAAAGTAAGCTATAAAGATAAGATAGAAGTTGATGGTATCCCACTAGAGCTTGAAAATCGTGTTTATATTTTACTTAATAAACCGAGAGGCTACATTTCAAGTGTGAAAGATGATCGTGGGCGAAAGGTTGTCACTGATTTAATTAGTGATGATATCGAAGAAAGAATATTTCCTGTTGGCCGTTTAGATTATAATACGTCTGGTCTATTACTATTAACAAACGACGGGGATTTTGCACAAAAAATGATCCATCCTAGCTATAAGCTCGATAAAGTTTATGTTGCTAAAATTAATGGAATGTTAAATAGGGAGCATATAAATCAATTAAAAAAAGGTGTCGTATCTAACGGAGAACACTTGAGATGCGTCAAAGCTCGTATCTTACAAATTGACAAAACGAAAAATAAAACGATTGTTGAAATCACATTACACCAAGGTAAAAATAGACAAGTACGGCGAATGTTTGAAGCAATCGGGTACCGTGTTGAAAAACTAAAAAGAGAAAGATTCGGCCCTTTAACATTAGATGGTTTAAATACTGGGGAATATCGACAACTATCTCGTCGTGAAATTAATAAACTGCTAACTTTTAAAAAAGATTAAATTGTTAAATAATGTTCAAACATCGTTTAATACCATATAGGGTATGATGATATAATGCTGTTAGAGGAGTGGGCTCTTATGCATAAGAAGAAAAAGCGACTAATTTTTCGAACGATAATCTTGTCGGTTTTAGTCATTACGTTAATTTTTGTACTCATTATTAATTTTCAACGGAATAATCCAATTTTAGCAGCTGGCGATACTGCACCTGATTTTATGTTAGCGGATTTAGAAACAGGTGATGATATTCAACTGTCAGAAAATCACGGTAAAGGGGTCATGATTAATTTCTGGGCTACTTATTGTGAGCCGTGTAAAGAAGAAATGCCTTTTATGGATGAGCTTTATGAAAAGTATAAAGATGACGGCTTTGAAATTATCGCTGTAAGTGTTGATCGAAACGAAATGGTTATTCGTAACTTTTATGAAAGATATGGACTATCATTTCCAATCGTTCATGATCGAAAAGGGGCAGTGATGCGGGCTTATCAAATTTCACCCTTACCAACATCAATCTTTATAAACCCTGATGGAACGATTGAACATATTATTAAATCGCCATTAAACTTAGAATATTTAGATTCATATATTCAAGAAATATTGCCAAATTAGAGGGAATTAAAATGAATAAAATTAAATGCGAATGCGGTCATATTAATCATGAAGGAACAGTACTTTGTGAATCATGTGGTAAGCCGATAAAAGGAAACCAACATATTGACGGTAATGATAAAACAAAATTACTTAATATGCGCTATGACGGAAGTGCACGTCGTTCGCAAACATATAACCGAACGATTATTGATAAGACATGGAACTTTTTCTCATCAGTAAAAGTCGGTGTTTGGTTAATTGTTATTACTTTGATTGCATCAGGGATTGGAACAATTTATCCTCAAGAATTGCATAAACAATCTTCCTTACCGTCCTCGCAATTTTATGAGCTAGAGTACGGACTACCAGGAAAAATCTTTTATCAGCTTGGGTTCCATAATATGTATTCGTCATGGTGGTATATTACATTACTAGCTTTAATCGGAATTTCATTAGTCATTTGTTCATTGGATCGCTACGTACCTTTACGTCGTGCATTAAAAAATCAACGTCCTAAAAGAAATGAAGTATTTATAAAAAGACAACGATTATTTAGTGAATCAAACAAAGTAAGCGGCGAAGATAAAGCGCAATTTATTAACAAGCTGAAAAAGAAAGGCTATAAAATTACCGAACAAGACGGCCATGTTTTAGCTGAAAAAAATCGTTTTTCAAGATGGGGGCCATACGTCAATCACATCGGACTAATTCTTATTTTACTCGCAGGTATTTTAAGATTGTTTCCTTCCATTTACTTTGAAGACTATCTTTGGGTTCGAGAAGGGGAAACAGCTCTTATTCCAAGTACGAATGAACAATATTATATAGAAAATGAACAGTTTATTTATGAAGTATATGATCGACATGATGAAAGATTCCAAGAAGCTTTAAAAAATGAAGAATTTGATGTTCCGAGTAATTTTCAAACAAATGCAATCATTTATAAAGTGAAAGAAGAAGTTATCACTGGGCAAGAACCTGAATTAGAAGAAATAACTCGAGGGGAAATTAGACTTAACGAGCCCCTTAGTTTTGACGGAATTACCCTTTACCAACAGGGTACCCAGCTGCAAAGTGAATATAAAACGATTGATATTGTCATTCGTGATGAAAATGGACAATCAATCGGCAATTTTGTTTTTGATACAGATGAAGATCTACGTCAATACGATATAGGTTCAGGATATTCGGTCGAGATTTTAGAATATTATCCACAGTTTAGTGTTACGGAGCAAGGACCATCTTCATCTTCTAAGTACCCTAGAAATCCTGCTTTAATATTTTCGCTTCATAGTCCTGATGGCGATGAAGAACGCTATTTTTATCTTTTAGAAGAAGTGTTACCACTAGCTGAAGATTCCAATTATGATGTTGAAGTTGCTAGTGCAGACTTAATTACTGCATCAGGATTACTCGTCAAACGTGATCGTTCACTATGGTTATTTGGAGTGGGAGCCACTATATTTATGATTGGTGTCGTTCAAGGTTTATATTGGCATCACCGCCGTATATGGATTCATCCGAAAGAAGATAAGCTTTTAATTGCGGCACATACGAATAAAAACTGGTTCGGATTGAAAAAAGATATTGAACAATCAATCGAAAATACGTCAATAACGATGGTTAATGATCAACAAGAATTAGATGCACAATCGAAGGAGGATTAAGATGGATTTGCCTACATTGAGTAGTAATTTTTTATACGTTGCCTTTATTGCATATTTAATCGCATCAATTATTTTTTGGGCTTCTATCGGAAAAAGAAAGGAGAAAAATTCAAAGTGGGTTAATACTGGTATCATCATTACAATTATCGGTTTAATCGCTCAAATTGTTTCTTTTATTTTCAGATGGATTGCATCAGGTCATATACCAGTTGGTAATATGTTTGAATTTATCTCATTCTTTGGAATGTGTTTAGTTTTTGCTTTCCTCGTTCTTTATTTTATTTATAAAGAAACGACTTTAGGATTAGTCGCATTACCGATTACAATGTTAATTATCGGATATGGCAGTATGTTTCCAAGAGAAATATCACCTTTAGTGCCATCACTACAATCTCATTGGCTTTATATACACGTCACACTAGCAGCATTAGCTGAAGCGATTTTGGCGATTAGCTTTTTCGCTGGACTCGTATACTTAATCGTAAAAATTGATCAATCAAGACGTTCACAACAAACATTTTGGCTTGAAGTCATTATGTACAGTATATTTTCAACTTTAGCATTCATTATTTTAGTTTCATCATTCGGCGCAGCAGGTTATAATGTTGAATTTTCATATGAACAAAATGGGGAAACATTTACGACAGAATATGAATTACCTGTATTATTTGAGCCAAATAATTCAACCCTATTAACAGAAGGTGCGTTTACGACAGGTATTGAAGCACCAGGCTGGATGCAAGGTGCCGATGCAGGACGAAAATTTAATACATTAGTATGGTCGTTACTTGGAGGATTAGTTATCTATGGCCTCATTCGACTCATTACGAGAAAACGAATCGCACATAGTATCCAACCTTGGTTTAAGAGAGTAAACCTTGACCGTATTGATGAAATTATATACCGTTCAGTCGCAATTGGTTTTCCACTGTTCACATTAGGAGCCTTAATTTTCGCTGCTATATGGGCCCAGCAAGCTTGGGGACGTTTCTGGGGATGGGACCCGAAAGAAGTATGGGCATTAATTACGTGGTTCTTTTATGCGGCATTTTTACATTTGAGATTAACGAGGGGTTGGCACGGTGAAAAATCTGCTTGGCTAGCCGTCATTGGATTTGCTATTATTATGTTTAACTTAATCGTTGTAAATTTAGTATTAGCTGGTTTACATTCATATGCGTAATTTGATAAAAGGAGTTGTCTTACATGTCGGAAGAAGCAAAAATTTTAGTTGTAGACGATGAGGAAAGAATTCGTCGCTTACTTAAGCTTTACCTTACTCGAGAGGGTTATGAAATTGATGAAGCTGAAGATGGGAAAGAAGCATTAGATTTAGCACTCGAAAAAGATTATGATGTCATCCTGCTTGATTTAATGTTACCAGAAATGGACGGAATCGAAATGTGTACAAAACTCCGGGAGAGTAAGGCAACACCAGTGATTATGTTAACGGCAAAAGGTGAGGAGTCAAATCGCGTACAAGGTTTCGAAGTAGGGGCTGATGATTATATCGTTAAACCGTTTAGCCCACGTGAAGTCGTTCTTCGTGTAAAAGCGTTATTAAGACGATCTTCAGCAACGAAATACTTAAAGACGAATACAGACTCTCATGAAGTACTCGTATATCCTCACTTAACAATTGATAAAGATGCCCATCGTGTAGTTGCTGATGGACAAGAAGTGAATTTAACACCGAAGGAATATGATTTATTATATTATTTAGCTAAAACACCAGATAAAGTATTTGATCGGGAAGAATTGTTGCGAGAAGTTTGGGAATATGAGTTTTTTGGAGATTTAAGAACGGTTGATACCCACGTTAAACGTTTACGGGAAAAATTAAGTCGCGTTTCAGAGGACGCAGCTAAAATGATTGTAACAGTATGGGGAGTCGGTTATAAGTTTGAGGTTATCGATTCATAATGTTTTGGCGAAGTGTCGTTTTTAAACTTTGGGGAACAATCATCCTGCTCGTTGCATTCGTATTGATGATTTTAACCCTTTTATTACTCGAGTTTTTTGAAGATTTTTTCGTTGAAGATACAGAAGAAAGTTTGTTGGATCAAGCTGAAAACATTGCATTAGTATTAGATGAACACGACAGCTCGCAAATTATGGAAACGATTGATAAACTAATGCATCCATCAACGAGTATCGCTGTATTTATTAATAAACATTTATATTGGCAAACAGCTCCTGAAAATGATGCTGTAGAACCAATTGATCCAGCTTGGTTTATAACGAATGATCAAATTAATGAAGTATTTGATACGAAAGAGCCAGTTAAAAAAACAACGAAACTACCCAATTTAGAAACCGAGGTCATTATTGTTGGAGTTCCAACAGCTGATGGCCTTGGGGTTATTTATGTTTATCAAACGTTAAGTGCAATTGAGCAAACGACAAAGCAAACGACTAGACTTATTTTACTCTCTGCAACAATGGCGATTATTTTAACGACGATATTTGCCTTTTTCTTATCAACCCGGGTGGCAGCCCCTCTCATTAAAATGCGAAAAGCAGCTGTTGAACTTTCCCGTGGTGAATTTCATACAAAGGTACCCGTTGTAACGTATGATGAAATTGGTGATTTGGCAAACGCATTTAATCGAATGCGTCGTAAATTAAATTATAATATAACCGCTTTAAATCAAGAAAAATCTCAACTATCAAATATATTAAAGTCGATGGCAGATGGTGTAGTGACTGTTAATGTTAATTTTAATATTATCGTCATTAATCCACCTGCTGAACGATTTTTAGCTCAAGCTTATAACAATATTCAAGATGATCAGATCGTTCTACCTGATGAATTAAAGGAAATGTTCCAAGAAGTAATCGATCAAAAAGAAGAGAAAGCTCAAGAAATAATTGCTCAAGGTCGGACGTTCGTTATCATCATGACACCGTTATATTATGACGATGCTATTCGCGGTGTCGTAGCTTTAATCCGTGATATGACTGAGGAAAGGCAGCTAGATAAATTAAGAAAAGATTTCCTCGCTAATGTCTCTCATGAATTAAGAACGCCGATATCAATGATGCAAGGCTATTCTGAGGCTATCGTTGATAATATCGCTGAAACGACTGAGGAAAAACAAGAACTCGCGAAAATTATTTACGATGAATCATTAAGAATGGGCAGACTCGTTAATGAACTTCTCGACTTAGCTCGAATGGAAGCCGGTCATATCCAACTTAGAAAAGAAAAAGTGTTTTTTAGACCGTTTATAGAACGTATTGCGCGTAAGTTCACGTCTTTAGCGAATGAAGAGAATATTAATTTTGAATATCATATTAAAACGGATAAACATGTTTATATTGATCCAGATCGTATTGAACAAGTATTGACGAATTTAATTGATAATGCCTTCAGACACTCTAAAGAAAATGGAACGGTTAAAATTACAGTTGAGGAAAAACAAAATAGTTTAATCGTTCATGTGACAGATAATGGATCAGGTATAAAAGAAGAAGATTTACCATTTGTTTTTGAACGTTTCTATAAGGGAGATAAGGCCCGTACTAGAAATAGTGAGAAAAAAGGGACGGGATTAGGTTTATCGATCGCAAAACATATTATTGAAGAGCATGATGGTACGATATTTGCTACAAGTGATGTGAATAAAGAGACGACCTTCACCTTTACACTACCATTAAACGATAAAAATTGACGTAAAATAGCTGTCCGATAATATAATACTCAGTATATTGGACAGCTATTTTCTTTTTCTCGTTTAATTAATTATATGGTAAAATGAGTTGTAACTTTTTGTATCATAAAACGACTAATAGAATGATTGGAGGCTCAGCATGATGAGGGACCTCTTCAAAGAGATATACGATCAATATCATCAAGATTTATACCGATTTATATTTTATATGGTGAAGGATCAACATTTAACGGAAGATTTAGTTCAAGATGTTTACATAAAAGTGATCCAATCTTATGAAACGTTTCAAGGTAAAAGCAGTCAAAAAACATGGCTATTTTCCATTGCTCGCCATGTTACAATTGACTATTTTCGAAAGCAAGGCAGAAGAAAAAAAGTTGTTCAAAGCAGTGTTTCCATTGATGAAAGTAGCGATATGATCCACGATAACCAACCCTTACCCGATGAAATCTTAGAGGCAAAGGAAGAGGTTAAAGAATTATATCATTTATTAGACTTTTGTACAGAAGATCAAAAAATGGTTTTAATTTTACGTTACATACAACAATTATCGATCAAAGAAACTGCCGATATATTAAATTGGTCTGAAAGTAAAGTGAAGACGACGCAACACCGGGGAATTAACCGATTAAAGGAGAAAATGAATGATTTAAAGGAGGGCGATGAAAGTGAAACGATATAATGATAAAGATATTGAAAAACTACTTTCTGAGTTGCCCGACATAAAAGATGAGAAATCCTTTGATGAGTATTATGCTCACATTTCAAATCATGTCACGCGTAAACGTAGAAGAAAAGAACCTAAGCGAATGAAATGGGTTCCAATTTTAACGACCGCAGCTGCCTTTTTTATTGCGTTCATCGTAACTATCCAATTTATAGGCAACGGGCAAATGGATGAAGCAAATGATAGATTTAGCTTAATTGAAGACAGTACAACAGAAAGTGACAGAGATAATGATGTCATGCTAGATCAAGAGGAGATGGATGGTTCTTCTAATGAAGTTGAAGAATCACAACATGAAGACACAGAAGAGGAATTGACAACAACGGAGTTTGATCCTGTTGAAATAACTGGCCGCCATATGATTTCATATGATAACGTTGAACTAGAGGATATTAATTTAGTGACGGTTTATCTTCCTGATGCTCAGTTAATGTCCCTTATTCCAATAACGTTAAGTACAGATTTGAATAAATTTGAAATATTAAATGATATTCAAACGTTTGATGGTCAATTGCCTGTATCCCAAATGATATACGAAGGGGTTCAATTTAGTGGCTTAAATAATGAAGGTGTTCCAGTAGTAGAAATTGATAGCCAATCTACATCTCAATTCGGTTCAACGGCTGAAGGAATGTTATTAAATTCACTCAGTTTATTTTTCTCGAATTTAAATGTGAATGAAGTTGTTTTACAAAACGAAAACGGTGATCCAGTTAATATGACACATATTGGTTCAGAAATATCGGTTTTAAATACGGATGTTAATGATAGTTTCTATTATCGAATTTATCAAGAAAATCAAGAGGATGAACCAATTTTAACGATGGAGTATGCTTATAGTGACAGCTTTGAAGAAGTCGTTAATGAAATGCAAACTGCAAATGAAGACTTCAACTTTTATCCATCGATTAGTTCAGATATTGACTTTAACATTTCCATCACAGGTGAGACTGTAACAACACAATTTGTTAATTCAAACTTAGAAAATAACGATGAGACTATCGCGATGATTGAGGCATTGATACTAACAGCAAAGTCCTTCGATTTTGAACAAATTGTTTTTGAGTATGACGGTTCACTGCAACAAGTCGGGCCTTATCATTTATCAGAGCCGATTCAACTAGACAAATACTTTTTTATTAACCCTATGTAAAAATAAAGAAAAAACGATTATGTTATCAACGTTTTATGCTTCATTTAAAAAGCCTTTTTATCCGGAGACTATCCGGATTTTTTTATGGCGTTTTTAAATAAAGCTATTTGAAACGAATACTTTTCATGTTAAAATATTGTTGAAAAATTTGTTTTTAAAGATAACTTTTCAAATTGAAAGGTGACTCGGATATTTTAATTGAACCAGTTGGACAACCTTCGAATGCGTCCTCTAAATCTTCAAGTAAATGCTCTGGTATAATAATTGTTCCACTATTTTCATCAATAAGATTAAAAGCAATCCCCTCGTCATTATAATCAAAAATATTAGGAGCTGAAGAACCACAAGCCCCACAGGCAATACATGTCGTTTGATCAATGATTGTATATTTCAATGTTAATTTCTCTCCTCATCAATTTCACTCTGTCCTTTTTATTGTAATATGTTTTTATCCTTTTTATCAATTCGTTGATATAATAGACTATATTGTCGTTTTTAGGAGAATGATTATGAATTATGAATCAATTATATTACATATGCTTTCAAAGCTTGAGCGGGAACGAACTGTAAATTCGGTCTATCATATACTACGGGGAAAACGTTCGGCTCAAACGATTCAAGATATTCATTTATTCAACTTACAACAATTTTACGGTATTTACCCAAATTTAAACTTAAAAAATTATGAAGAATGGATCACTCGGTTCAAACAAAATCATTGGATAAATGAAAACGACAACATGTTTACATTAACAGATGAAGGGCATATTTTTGTTGAAAAACAATTAATGAACAAGCCATTAAAGTTTGATGGTTTAAAGTTTCATCGGAAGGATCAATTATTTTTAAAAACGTTACAGCTATTATGCCAAACGGTTTCCAATCTCATATATGATAATCATCAATTTATTCCAATTGTAGATAGCCTTCCTATTCAGCAAAAAGTAAAAAAGATGATTCGAAAATATAGAGAAAACCGCCCAGAACTGTATGAAGGTCTTTTTATCGACTTATATACGATTTTTAATGAACTTAGTGAAGAACCGATTGATTATTTAGCGAGGCAATTGACGAGTGCTAACCAAATCGGATTGTCTAAACAGCAAATTGCGGAATTAGAAAATAGTACGGATCACGATATTCATTTCGTTACAATCCATCTTATTCATCAAATGCTAAGCATCGTAGAACAAAATAAAGGGAAATACCCTTTTTTAGAACAACTTATAGATACGGAGCAATCAAGAACATTAACACATTCTGCTTCAATAACAGAACGTCTATTAAATCAACGTAAAACGATAGAAGATATTAGTCGGATTAGACGGTTGAAAGTAAGTACTATAGAAGATCATATCGTGGAAATAGCAACTCAAAATCAACATTTCTCCATTCGACCTTTTGTTGATGAACGATTAGAAAAGGAAATTATCGCAAGACTCAACGAAGCTAATACAGCGAGGTTGAAAATAATAAAAGACATGCTACCAGATACGGTCACTTATTTTCAAATTCGATTAGTATTGACGAAATGGAGCTTATTTTCTAATGAGCAGGGGGGAAGAGAAGATGAGTTCATCCGTTAATTTAGAAAAAGCTTTAACAGAATTATTCGGTTATGATTCGTTTCGTGACGGACAAAAGGAAATTATTGAGTCTGTTTTAAAGGGGAAAAATACGTTAGGAACTTTACCAACTGGGAGTGGTAAATCTATCTGTTATCAATTACCCGCCCTTCTTTTAAAAGGTGTAACCGTTATTGTCTCACCACTTATTTCATTAATGGTCGATCAAGTGAAATTGTTAAAATATAATGGAATAAAAGAAGTGATTGCCATTAATAGTTTATTAAATTTTGACGAAAAAGAAAAAGCGTTTAAGCAACTTAATCGTTATAAAATGATCTATTGTTCACCAGAAATGCTGCAACATCAATCTTTTGTCACTCGATTAAAGCAATTAAAGATTTCTCTATTCGTCATTGATGAAGCCCATTGTATTTCGCAATGGGGCCATGAATTTCGACCGGATTATTTAAGATTAAAGGAAATTATTCAAGTTCTGAACAACCCAACTGTTTTAGCACTCAGTGCGACTGCAACGCCTGATGTCCAAAAAGATATTATAAAACAACTTGGAATTAATATGACTTCTTTTATTTACCCGATTGATCGAACGAATATTTCGTATTCAATCTGTCATGTTAACGGGGAAAAGGAAAAAAATGATGAACTCATTCATGTATTAAACAAAATCAATGCCCCGACGATGATTTATTTTTCGAGTCGTCGAATGAGTGAACAAATAAGTGCGCTTCTTCAAAAACATTTTCCGAATCGAAATATCGCTTTTTATCACGGGGGAATGACACAAGAAGATCGTTTATTAATTCAGCAGCAATTTATGAATGACCAGCTTGATATCATTTGCTGTACGAGTGCTTTTGGAATGGGGATTAATAAAGATAATATTCGTCTCGTCATTCATTATCATTTACCCTCGACGATGGAGGCATTTATTCAAGAGACAGGAAGAGGTGGCCGAGATGGTTCACATAGCGTTAGCCTGCTTCTTTACTCAAGGGGGGATGAGTTAATTCCGAGTCAACTTATCGACTTAGAATTGCCTGATGATTATTTAATTGAGCAATTTATCAAATTAAAACGAAATGATGACCCTTTAATTGAAACGATGAGTTTAACTGAAACGCAAGAACGCTTTCTCAATTATCACGTAGAAAAGCTTAGTCAAGAATCGTTGACAATAGAACAGATAATAAATAAAATAAAACTCATTCGTAATGAGCGGAATCATATTAAAAAGAATAGTATTTATAAGTTAATACAATGGATTGAAGCAAAGAAGTGTCGGCGTGTGACATTGTTTGAATCGTTTCAAAAACATGTACGGAAGCCAGATTATGAATGCTGTGATCAGTGTGGTTTCGATATTTTTCAATGGGTCTATCATTCATCCAACGAATCAAACTACAATACGAGCTGGCAAATGATTTTAGAAGATATGTTTAATAGAAGGTGGAAAAATGAAGAAGAGAAAATCACAACGAGAGTTGATTAATGAACTAACAGATAAAGAATTGGTTTTAAATTTGTATGCAAACCAGTTTATATTTTTATTTGTTGCATTAGTCTTAGCCTTTTTTCTATTTGATTCTTGGGACAGTTATTTTTCCCTATTTCAATGGAATTGGCAAGAAATTTTCTTTTACGGTATTATTCCTGGTTTAATTATCGTTGTGATTGATTTATTATTTATCAAATTTTTACCCGAATCAAGCTATGATGATGGTGGGTTCAATAAACGGATTTTCAAAGCGTTATCAATCCCACAAATTTTCATTATAACGTTGTTGATTGCTGTGTCAGAAGAGTTATTGTTTCGAGGTATTGTTCATACGTTTTTAGGCTATTTTATTGCAAGTACTATTTTTGCGTTAGTTCATTTTCGCTATTTAAATAAAATCGTTCTTCTCATCTCTGTTTTTCTTCTATCTTTTTTGATAGGCTATATGTATGAGTTAACGAATAATTTACTCGTGCCAATTGCAGCACACTTTTGTATCGACTTACTGTTAGGTTTATATTATCGATTGTTTATGAGGTGATGACATGAATGAAGAAACTAAGGAGCAATTAACAATCGACGATGAGCCAATCGATGTGTTAAACTTACCACCCCGTTCAACGGTTCATCAGACAGATCGTAAAAAGAAAAATCAATTATTAAAATATAAAATAGGAATTCAAACTATTTTAATCATATTTATCCTATTAATTTTAGCTGTACCTGCGTACTATTATTTTTATTTAAATTAACGAATTAATGACGTTTTAGTTTTATACTGATTCTTAATGAAACATATTGAAATTATAAAATATTTTCTGAACGTCATTTGACATTAATGTGCAGAAAGAAGAACGTCCATCGTTAATTAGAAAGTTACATAATTAGTACTAGTTAAGATTCATATGTTTTATTAAGTAAACATGCAAATTTTTTATTCAGTTATTCATATGATAATTATACCTGGAGGTGGTTAAATGCGTTTAGAAAGAATTAGCGTTGACCAATTCAAAATATTTATAACATATGATGATTTGTATGAACGGGGATATTCTAAAGACGATTTATGGAACAACTTGCATAAAGCAAATCAGCTTTTCCAAGATATGTTGTATGAAGCGAGTGAAGAGTTAAAGATTGAATTAGACGGAAAATTAATTGTCAAAGTTCATATGTTACAAGCACAGGGTTTAATTATTGTTGTAACTCAAAATAGTGACATTCATGATGAGGAATATATTGAGTTGAAAGTAACGATGGATGAAAGTAAAGAGTTGATTTTTAAATTTGAAGACTTTGAAGATGTGATTCAAGTAGCTAAAGTATTAAAGCGAAAACATCAATATTTAAATGTTTCTTTATATCATTACGATCAATATTATTACATGGATGTGCAAGACGATCATTTAACAGATATTGAAAGAGAGGATCTAATTTCCATTTTATCGGAGTATTCATCTCCAAGCACGTTAACATCTGTAGTCTTAAATGAATATGGAAAGCTTCTTTTAAAGCATGATGCGTTAAACTTACTGGACGATTATTTTTAAAAAACTTTGAGGTGAACAGAGTGAGAGTAGCAGTATTATATGGGGGAACATCTAAAGAGCGAGAGGTTTCTTTATCAAGTGGAAAAGGAATTATAAATGCGTTAAAAAATTTAGGTCACGATGTAATTGCTATTGATTTTAACCCAGAAAATCTGATTCAAATTATTGAGAAATTAAAGCAATGTGAGCTTGTCTTTATCGGTTTACACGGTAAGCAAGGTGAGGATGGGACCGTACAAGGTATATTAGATTTACTTCATATTCCGTATGTCGGGTCAGGAGTTCTCGCTTCATCTTTAGCTATGGATAAAACAAGAGCGAAACATATTTTTGAATATCATCAAATTCCAGTTGCCTATAGTCAAACATATCGTTCCAATGAAGACAAAGCCTTAATAAAAGCTGATATTTTAGCGCATTTTGAACTACCTGTTGTCATTAAACCGAATCAAGAAGGCTCAACGTTAGGTTTATCGATCGTTAAAGAAGAAGCTGAATTATTAAATGGCATTGAAATGGCACAAAATCATGATGAAAATATTTTAGTTGAGCAATATATAAAGGGAAGGGAATTAACTGTCGCCGTTTTAGGTACGGTTGGTCAAGAAAAGGCATTACCGATCATTGAAATTGTACCGAAAAATGATTATTACGATTATGAATCAAAATATTCAGAAGGTGGCAGTGTTCACCTCGTACCAGCAGAGATAGATTCTGCTTTAACAGAAAAAATTCAAAGTTATGCGATTAAAGCCCACCAAGTATTAGGATGTGACATTTATTCTAGGGTAGACTTTATATTAAATGAACATCAAAAGCCGATAATATTAGAAGTAAATACATTACCAGGAATGACACCGACTAGCCTTTACCCTGATGCGGCAAAAGCAATCGGTTTAAACTACGAAGAGATGATTCAACAATTTATTGATTTAACTTTAAAAACATACTAAATACATGAATAATAATAGCTGTCATAAAAATTTCTTTTTTAATTGCATAATCCTATTGAAAATGTATACTAAACAGTGAGAGCACCAATATTATTTCTTGTTTTATTATAGGAGGTAAACAGATGGTAGCCGAAAAGCAAGCAGATTCTCAGAATGACGATTTACAACTTCTTTTATCAACTCAATCAGTCATCAAAGAAGCATTAGACAAATTAGGTTATCCTGAAGAGGCTTATGAATTAATGAAAGAGCCAATCCGTATGTTAACCGTCCGTATTCCAGTGAGAATGGACGATGGGAAAGTAAAAGTTTTTACAGGTTATCGTGCTCAGCATAATGATGCGGTTGGTCCGACAAAAGGCGGCGTACGTTTTCATCCTGGTGTAACAGAGAATGAAGTGAAAGCGCTAGCAATTTGGATGAGTTTAAAAGCAGGTATTGTTGATTTACCTTATGGGGGAGGTAAAGGGGGCATTATTTGTGATCCTAGAGAGATGTCCTTCCGGGAACTTGAATTATTAAGTCGGGGTTACGTAAGAGCTATTTCACAAATCGTTGGTCCGACAAAAGATATTCCAGCTCCGGATGTTTTTACTAATTCACAAATTATGGCCTGGATGATGGATGAATACAGTCGGATTGATGAATTTAATAGTCCTGGATTCATTACTGGTAAACCGATTGTTCTCGGTGGATCCCATGGGCGAGAATCTGCTACTGCAAAAGGTGTAACAATTTGTATTGAGGAAGCATGTAAAAAAATCGGAATTGAATTAAAAGGGGCTCGTGTCATTGTACAAGGTTTTGGTAATGCGGGAAGCTTTTTATCAAAATTCATGTACGACATGGGTGCAAAAGTAATTGCTATTTCTGATGCCGAGGGAGCTTTATACGATCCTGACGGGTTAGATATCGATTATTTATTAGACCGAAGAGATAGCTTCGGAACGGTGACAAATTTATTTGAAAATACGATTACAAATAAGGAAATGCTAGAGCTTGAAACAGATATTTTAGTTCCAGCAGCCGTTGAAAATCAAATAACGGTCGACAATGCCCATAATATAAATACTAAAATCCTCGTAGAAGCAGCAAACGGACCGACGACATTAGAAGCGACTAAAATATTAACTGAACGCGATATTTTAATCGTACCCGATGTTTTAGCTTCATCAGGTGGGGTGACGGTATCATACTTTGAGTGGGTTCAAAACAATCAAGGCTATTATTGGCAAGAAGATGAAATTCAAGAAAAACTACGAGAAACCCTCGTTAAAGCTTTTGAAAATGTTTATAATACATCACAAACAAGACAAGTCGATATGCGTCTTGCTGCATACATGGTCGGGGTTAGAAAAATGACAGAAGCTTCCCGATTCAGAGGATGGATTTAATAATTTCGATGATTTGCTATATTTTATGAAATCTCCTATCATAAATTTGGTAGGAGTTTTTATTTTGCTTAATTATGACATTGTAGGAGTTGGCTTCAATGAGAGAGGAAAAAGTAATTATAATCGGGGCTGGTCCATGTGGGATGTCCGCAGCCATTGAATTGCAAAAACGAGGAATTGAACCACTGATTATCGAGAAGGGAAATGTCGTTAATTCAATTTATAACTATCCGACGCATCAAACGTTTTTTAGCTCAAGCGATCGGTTAGAAATTGGTGAAATGCCTTTTGTAACAGAACGTCAAAAACCAGTTCGTAATGAAGCGTTAAGCTATTATCGGACGGTCGCTGAAAGATTTTCATTGCGAATTCATTCATATGAAAAAGTCAATCATATTATTAAACAAAATGATCGATATATCGTCCATACAGAAACTGAAAACGGTATAAAAAATGAATACGTTACTACATACGTCATTATTGCAACTGGGTATTATGACAATCCGAATATGTTGAAGGTTAAAGGTGAAGAGCTTCCTCATGTGAGTCATTACTTTAAAGAAGCACACCCTTATTATCAACGTAAAGTCGTTATTATAGGCGGGAAAAATTCAGCTGTTGATGCAGCGATAGAGCTAGAAAGAGTTCATGCTGATGTTACTGTTTTATACCGGGGGAATGATTATTCATCAAGTGTTAAACCTTGGATTTTACCTTTGTTTCAATCGTTAGTTAACAATGAAAAAATAAAAATGGTGTTTAATGCGACGATTGAAGAAATTACATCTGATTCAGTAAAAGCGAACGTTCACGGTGAAAGTTTATCCTTTCCTGCTGATAAGGTTTTTGCGATGACGGGTTATGAACCTGATCAAAGCTTTTTAAGGTCCGTCGGCATTACGATAGACCATGAAACAGGTCGCCCTCATTTTGACGAACAAACGATGGAAACGAACATTGATAATATTTATATCGCGGGGGTAATTGCAGCAGGTTACAATAATAATGAAATATTTATCGAAAACGGTAGATTTCACGGCGAATTAATCGCTAAACATATTACAAAGATTAAGGAATCGGGTGAATGATGTGAAAAAAGTAATCCTTCTTACAACAGGTGGTACGATTCAAAGTAAACCGAATGAAAGTAGTGGCCGACTAACATCGGGAGCTATGTCTGGAGAAGAACTTGCTGCCCATTGTGACCTTCCGAATGATATACAAATAAAAATAGATTCAATTTTACAAAAGCCGAGTATGCACATTCATTCAAAAGATTGGTTGAACATAAAAGAGAAAATAGAAGCTTACTTTGAAGATGATACTGTCAGTGGAATCGTTATTACTCACGGGACAGACTCCTTAGAAGAATTCGCTTATTTTTTAGACTTAACAATCAAAGATCATCGGCCAATCGTTGTCACTGGCTCGCAAAGATCGATTGCTGATTTAGGTAGTGATGTATTTATTAATTTAAGACATGCGATTTATGCTGCTTGTCATGAAGATTTAGAAAACGTAGGAACAGTCGTCGTCTTTAATGAACGTATTTTTACAGCGAAATATGTGAAAAAAGAGCATGCTAGTAATATTCAAGGATTTAATTCCTTTGGCTTCGGATATTTAGGTATTATTGATAATGACCAAGTTTTTATTTATCAAAAGCCGATTAAAAGAGAGTACTACGATATTAAATCAGAGCTCCCTCGGGTTGATATCGTTAAATGCCATACAGATGGCGACGGAGTTCTCATTGATGCGTTAATTAAAGCAGGTGCTAAAGGAATTATTATCGAAGGGGTCGGTCGAGGACAAGTTCCTCCGAAAATGGTGCCAGCTATTAAGCGCTCTATTAAAAAAGGGATTGTTATCGTCATTACGACGTCCTCAGAAGAAGGTAAAGTTTTTCCGACCTATGATTATGAAGGAAGTGCTTACGATTTAATTAACCAGGGCGTATTATTAGGTGGCGATGAAGATAGTAAAAAAGCGCGGGTTAAACTATCTGTAATGCTCGCGGCTAACGAAACAGAATTTCATTTTTAATTCGTACTATAAAAAATTATTATATTTAAAAGCTAATTGATATACCGATTTAAGGTCGGGTCAATTAGCTTTTTTTATTTTATAAGAATATTACTGCTAAAATCACAAAAGATAAAAAAAGATAAATAAACAATGAGGAGGTCATTGTACGTTGAAAGAACAAACAGTTAATTACAAATTTATTAAGCTTTTATTTGCTTGTTTAATGATAATCGGAATTTCATTGAGTGGTAGTGACATTGAATCTTATGGGTTTAGTGAACAAGTTATTCAGCATGGAGCAACAGGAGATGATGTCATTGAACTACAGGCGAGATTACAATATATCGGCTTTTACAATGGCAAAATTGACGGTGTGTTCGGCTGGGGAACGTATTGGGCCGTCCGAAATTTTCAATATGAATTCGGTCTTGAAGTAGATGGGTTAGTCGGTCAAAAAACGAAAGACACTTTAACACGTGCATCGAATTACAATGAACAATATGTTAAAGAACAAATTCGTTCAGGAAATAAATTTACACATTACGGTGGACAAGATTTACAACAACAAACAGATAATCAAAACAGAAATCAAACTCAACAAGGAGGAGGGCAGCAAGGGCAACAACAAAATCAAAGAGCAGAACAGGAAGCAACGCAAAACCAATCTCCTGAAACGACAGCGACTAACGTACCGAAAGGATTTTCCCAAAACGATATTCAATTGCTCGCTCAAGCGGTTTACTCTGAGGCAAGGGGTGAACCTTATGAAGGACAAGTTGCAGTCGCTGCGGTTATTTTAAATCGATTAGATAGTCCTACTTTTCCAGATTCGATTGCTGGGATTATTTATGAACCATTGGCTTTTACAGCTGTTGCAGATGGTCAGTTTTATTTAACTCCAGATGATACGTCAAGAAGAGCTGTTATGGATGCAATTAACGGTTGGGATCCATCTGGTGGAGCCATTTATTATTTTAACCCAGATACGGCAACATCAAGTTGGATTTGGTCACGACCGCAAATTAAACGGATAGGCAAGCATATTTTTTGTAATTAATTAAGGAGTGAACAATATGTTTCGATGGGGACTTATAACGGTTTTATCGATTGGTGTCATCGGTTCTGTGATTTGGGGATACCAAGAGCATCAAGATAAAAACGCGATTTTAATTCAAGCAGAAAACAGTTATCAACGCGCTTTCCACGATTTAACTTATCGCATTGATTTATTAAGTGATAAAATAAGTACCGTTTTAGCTACGAACACACCTGAAAAACTTTCACCACAGCTTGCGGAAATTTGGAAGATTACATCAGATGCTCATGCTGATGTTGGACAATTACCGTTAACATTATTACCTTTTAATAAAACGGAAGAATTTTTAACGAATATCGGTGATTTTTCTTATCGGGTAGCCATTAGACGTTTAGAAGAAGATCCACTTAATGATGATGAAATCGATTATTTAAACCGTTTGCACGAGCAGGCAAACGATATAAGACGAGAATTACGTACCGTTCAAAATAATGTTATCAACGATGGGTTACGATGGATGGATGTTGAATTAGCTTTAGCTACGAATGAACCGTCTGATAATACGATAATTGATGGATTAAAAACGATTGAGAAAAACACGGAACAATTTACTGAAACTGATCGGCAAGGTGGATTTTCATTTACGACAGCGAGGGAAGATCGGGAAATAAATTTAACGGGTAAACAATATGATGAAGGTGAAATTGAGCAATTTGTTAGAGACCGATTTGAACTTGAGTCAGAAGTCGATCTGGCGATAAATGAAACGGGTGAAGGTTCAGATATACCGATGTATCATATTTCTTTTGAAACCGATGATTTGTATGGTTATGCCGATGTGACAAAGCAAGGCGCTAACATGATATCTTATTTGTTAACGCGAGAAATTGGTGATCGAGAATTAGGATTACACGATGGGATGAATGAAGCGACACAATTATTAAACGAAATTGGTTATGAAAATGTTGAACCAATTAGTAGCGCTCAATATGAACAAGTCGGTGTTTATCAATACGTCTTTGTTGATGATGATAATATTTATTTTCACCCGGATCTGATTCAAGTTAAAGTCGCCTTAGATAACGGAGAAATTATCGGGTTAAATGCTCGTGATTATATTATTAACCAAAACACACGGGAAACGGAAACCTATGAAACGAGTCTTACTGAAGAAGAAGCAATTGAAAGAGTTAATCCAAACCTCGATATTCAAGAGACTCGTTTAGCCGTCATCGAAAGCGATTTAGGTGAAGAAATACTCACCTATGAATTGATAGGGACGATGAATGACCAAACGTATCGAATTTACATTAATTCGGAGGATGGATTTGAAGAACGTGTCGAGCTTTTAAGGCAAACAGAGGAGTTGTTTCGCTGAATATAAAAAAGGAAAAGACAGATTAGTCTTTTCCTTTTTTCGTTTTTGTGTAAAAATAAGAAGTAATAGGGGGAGGGTTGTAACATGCTAAAAATCGGCATGCATTTAACGGTTGGTGCTTACAAATACAATTATCGAACAAAAATATTAGAGCTTTCGAATAATAAATTGTATATTAGTTACCCTGTGAATGAAAATACTGGAAAAACAGCTTATTTTATCGACATTAATAAAGTGATTGTTTCTTTTGTGTCTGAAGAGGGTAATGTATATAAATTCGAAGCACTTATATTAGGGAGAAAAACAATTAATAACGTTCCAGTGTTAATCATCGAACGCCCACCCGAAACAGAATACGTAAAAGTTCAACGACGAGATTATTTTCGGGTTGATCTTAACTTGGATGTCATCATTACTCCGAAAAATCATTCTGAAAGACAATTAATTACAACGACAAAGGATATAAGTGGTGGAGGATTTGCAGCATATGGCAGCGGGAAGGAATCGATGTATAAGCCTCATGATGAAGTAACGGTTCTAATAGTTTTACCTTTTAACGCAAATGATTACTATTATGTTAAAGCGAAAGCGGAAGTAAGACGAATCATTTATGAAGATAATGAAAGAGGCGGGATTTTAACGTTTAAATTCACACAAATTGACGATTACACGAGGGATAAAATAATTAAGTTTTGTTTTGATAAACAGCTTGAAAATCGTAAAAAACTAAACCTTACATAATGATTTAAGATAACATCTGGGAGGATGAAGAAATGATCATAGCCATTGATGGACCAGCAGCAGCTGGAAAAAGTACAGTCGCGAAAAAAATCGCAACCCAATTAAATTATGTATATATTGATACTGGTGCGATGTATCGCGCGATTACTTTGGCTGCTAATATTAACGGAATTGATTATGAAGATGAATTAAACTTAGCAAAATTAACGAAAAATACGTCGATAACATTTAAACAAAATGATGGCATCCAACAAGTGTTTATTAATAACAAAGATGTCACCCTCGACATTCGTAATCAGGAAGTTACTAATAACGTTTCAACGGTAGCTAAACATCAAAAGGTACGGGAAATTTTAGTTGAAAAACAGCGTGAACTTGCTCAAAATAAACACGTCGTCATGGATGGACGCGATATCGGCTCTCACGTCTTACCAAATGCC
This sequence comes from uncultured Bacillaceae bacterium, assembly GCA_937983065.1. Classification (GTDB taxonomy): domain Bacteria; phylum Bacillota; class Bacilli; order Bacillales; family Alkalibacillaceae; genus CALKAL01. The sequence goes on from CALKAL010000022.1 coordinate 43,906, forward strand.
GATGTGAAACTATTTTTAGTGGCTTCTGTTGAAGAGCGAGCTAAAAGACGCCATGAGGAAAATTTAGCAAATGGGTTCGAATCTAATTTAGACCAATTAAAGGAAGAGATTAGAAAAAGAGATCAAATCGATTCTGAAAGGGAAGTATCTCCACTTGTTAAAGCTGAAGATGCCATAGAAGTTGACACAACAAATATGAATATCGATGAAGTGACCAACTATATTTTATCGATTATATCAAATAAAATGAAAGTGAATGAAGGAGAGCAGTAGATGTTATATCGAATCGCAAAAATAGTCGTACTAATGATTTTTAAAATTATGTTTAAAATAAAAGTAATAGGTAAAGAAAACGTACCAAAAAAAGGACCTGTTATCGTCTGTTCAAATCACACATCAAATTTTGATCCGCCAGTACTCGGCATTACATTTCCTCGAACAGTCCACTTCATGGCGAAGGAGGAATTGTTCCATAAAAAAAGCTTAAAATGGCTATTAACGAATTTAAATGCCTTTCCAGTTAAAAGGGGTTTTCGTGATCGACAAGCTTTGAGAACGGGCTTAAAAAGATTAGAAGATGGTCATGTATTAGGTTTATTTCCAGAAGGGACTCGAAGTAAAGACGGACAATTAAAAAAGGGCTTAGCAGGTGCTGGATTTTTTGCGATGCGCTCAAAAGCAACGGTTATACCGTGTGCGATAATAGGGTCTTATGAAAAATTCGCACCATTAAAAGTCGTTTATGGAAAGCCAATTGAGTTTGAAGCATTAAAAAAAGAAAAAACGAATGCCCAAGAAGTGACAGATGAAATTATGGAAAATATTCAAGCTTTGTTAGATGAACATCGGTAATCATGTTATTATTTATATGTATAGATTAAGATGGTTTGGTGTTGAAGGAGGATAAAAACATGAGCGAAAATAAAGAGAATTATGAAGGGATCCAAATTGAAGTCGGAGATACTGTAAAAGCAAAAGTGATTAAACTGGAAGATAAGCACGTAACTGTAGATTTTGGTTATAAATTTGATGGAATTATTCCTATATCTGAATTATCACATTTACACGTTGAAACGACAGGGGAAATTGTTTCTGAAGGGGATGAAGTTGAAGCTGTCGTTAAGAAAATCGAAGACGACGCGGTCATATTATCAAAAAGAGATTTAGAACGCAAACAAGCTTGGGATAATTTGAAATCACATCTCGAAAACGAATCTGTTATTGAGGGCCAAGTGATTGATGTAGTTAACGGAGGGCTTGTCGTCGATGCTGGATTAAGAGCATTTATGCCAGCTTCACTAGTTGAGACCCATTTTGTCGAGGATTTTTCCGATTATAAAGGACGGACTTTACGCTTTAAAGTCATTGAAATGGATGATGAGAAAAATCGAGTTATTTTATCCCAGCGAGCTGTTCTTGAAGAGGAAGAAGAAGGACGTAAAAAGGAAGTCTTTGATCAATTAAAAACTGGTGATGTTATTGAAGGGACAGTACAAAGAATCGCTAATTTTGGCGCGTTTGTTGATGTAGGTAGTGGTGTCGATGGACTCGTTCACATTTCCGAGTTGTCCCATGAACGTGTTAATCAAGTAACTGACTTACTAAACGTTGGTGACAAAATTAAAGTGAAAGTATTATCTGTTGATGAAGATAATGAACGAATTTCTTTATCTGTTAAAGATACGTTACCGGGACCGTGGGATGGGATTTCTAATGAGTTTAAAGAAGGTATGATCGTTGATGGCGAGGTTAAACGACTAGTTAACTTTGGCGCGTTTGTTGAACTTAAAACAGGTGTTGAAGGATTAGTTCACATATCTCAAATTGCGAGCGAACATATCGGAAACCCTCAGGAAGTATTAAAAGAAGGTCAGAAAGTAAAGGTTAAAATTTTAGACGTGAATGAGGCAGAAAAAAGAATGTCATTAAGTATTAAAGAAGCTGAAGAAGAAAAGGAAAGTAACGAATATAAGAAATATAAAAAGGAACAAGACGATTCAACGTTTCAGCTCGGTGATTTAATTGGTGATCAACTAAAAGATTTCAATCGTTAAAAATGATAGTTACGCTATTATACTTTGAATGGTTTAAAATGAATAAATATCGCCATAAAAAAGTGGCTACTTGCCACTTTTTTTAAGTGATATTGTTATATCGGACAGAAGGAATGAAAGTGATGAGAAAATCTGTAGTCGCCATCGTCGGTAGACCAAACGTAGGCAAATCAACAATCTTCAATCGACTAGTTGGTGAACGGATATCGATTGTTGAAGATACACCTGGTGTTACACGAGATAGAATATATAGTGAAGCAGAATGGTTAAATACGACGTTTAATTTAATTGACACAGGGGGAATCGATTTAAGCGATGAACCTTTAATTATTCAAGTTCGAGAGCAAGCAGAAATTGCTATTGACGAAGCTGATGTTATTATTTTTATCGTCAATGGACGTGACGGTATTACAGCGGCTGATGAGGAAGTAGCTAAAATTTTATATCGTTCTAATAAACCAGTCGTTCTTGCCGTTAACAAAATTGATAACTATGAAATGCAAGATCTGCTTTATGAATTTTACTCATTAGGCTTTGGACAACCGTTTCCAATCTCTGGTTCCCACGGATTAGGTTTAGGCGATATGTTAGATGAAGTTATAAAACATTTCCCGAATCGAACCAGTGATACAATTGAAGAAGATCGAATATATTTTTCATTAATAGGTCGTCCGAACGTAGGTAAATCTTCGTTAGTCAATGCCATTTTAGGTGAAGATCGAGTCATTGTCAGTAACATAGCAGGAACGACGAAAGACGCGATCGATACAGATTTTACTCACGATAAACAAAAGTTTACCATTATTGACACGGCTGGTATGCGAAAGCGGGGTAAAGTTTACGAAACGACTGAAAAATATAGTGTGTTAAGAGCACTTAAGGCCATTGAACGTTCAGATGTCGTTTTAGTCGTACTTGATGCTGATACTGGCATTATTGAGCAAGATAAACGGATTGCAGGTTATGCCCACGAAGCAGGAAAAGGCATTATTATCGTAGTGAACAAATGGGATACGTTAGAAAAAGATACGAACACGATGAAGGAATTTGAAAAAGAAATAAGACAACATTTTCAATATTTATCATATGTTCCAATTGTCTTTTTATCGGCAAAAACGAAAGAGCGTATTCATACTTTACTTCCAATGGTCAAACAAGTTAGTGAATACCACGCATTACGAGTGCAAACGAATGTCCTAAATGAAGTGATTGAAGATGCGCTAGCTATGAACCCAACCCCTTCAATCAAAGGGCAGAAATTAAAAATATTGTATACAACACAAGTTTCTACGAAGCCACCGACATTCGTTGTATTTGTCAATGATCCGAACTTAATGCATTTTACTTACGAACGATTTTTAGAAAATCGAATTCGCGATGCGTTCGGCTTTTTAGGAACGCCGATAAAAATATTTGCACGGAAACGAAAGTAATTTGAGGTGAAATAGATGGGGAAAGTAGCGGTTATTGGTGCAGGGAGCTGGGGAACAGCATTATCCCTTGTACTTGCCGATAATAATCATGACGTAAAGCTTTGGTCATATCGCCTAGCACAAGTAGAGGAAATTAATGAAAAGCAGACGAATGAAAAATATTTACCTAATATTAAACTGCCGAATAATATTAAAGCATATCATCAAATCGTCGATGCAATTGAGGGGACGGACTATATTGTACTAGTCGTTCCTACGAAGGCGATTCGCGAAGTATGTCAAATGATAAAGCCAAACTTAAGAGATGACCAGATTATCGTTCATGCTTCAAAAGGAATTGAGCCTGAAACCCACTTAAGAATTTCGGAAATGATTGATGATGAACTGGGAAATCATTTAAAAAGTAATTGTGTCGTACTTTCTGGTCCAAGTCATGCTGAAGAAGTTGCAGAAAGACAGCCGACAACAGTTACTGCCGCATCGGAAAATAGTGAACATGCTGAAAAAGTACAGCTATTATTTATGAATGAAAAGTTTCGCGTTTATACACATTCTGATGTCGTCGGTGTTGAAATAGGAGGAGCCCTTAAAAACATTATCGCATTAGGGGCAGGTATCTCAGATGGATTAGGCTATGGAGATAATGCTAAAGCAGCTCTCATTACGCGTGGATTAGCTGAAATTACACGTTTAGGGGTTAAATTAAATGCTAACCCATTAACATTTGCAGGTTTAACTGGAATCGGTGATTTAATTGTTACTTGTACGAGTGTCCATAGTCGTAATTGGAAAACTGGTAATCGATTAGGTAAAGGTGAAAAGCTCAATCAAATATTAGATGATATGGGAATGGTCGTTGAAGGTGTTAGAACGACAAAAGCTGTTTATCAATTGTCTATAAAAGAACAAATTGATATGCCGATTACTGCTGGTTTGTACGAAATATTATTTAACGATAAAGAACCGAAAAATGTTGTCGATCAATTAATGCGACGGGATCGAACGAATGAAATGAACATCTTATCAGACATTTTTATAAAAAGATAAGGAAACACACAACAGCTCCTTCCAATTCGCATATAGTACTATGAAATGTCATAATAGGGAGGAGCATTATATGAGTCAAGATTTCCATCAATCTATTTTCAATCATTTGAAAAAAAACGCGAACATTTCGCCAGATGAAATTATGGGTGTTGCCCAATCAGTTCAAAATGCAAATTTTTCAGACGAAGCGACCGTTAGAAATCTTGTAAAACAATTATCAAGTATGGCAAATCGTCCATTGAGCAAGGAACGGGAAGATCAAATTGTTGAACTCATTACGAAAAAAAATAATCAAATAGACAGTAATATGTTACAACAAATATTTAAAAAATAATTGCTAAAGAATAGGCAAGCGAAGTTTCAGAAACGTATCATCACATCATACAATACATTGCATCAGTTTTTTGAGCTACTTTTTATGAGGAGTCAGTCAAAAAGAGGTGTACCGCCCCAACACCTCTTTTTATTTTGTCTTTTTTTCAATTTCATATATCATGAAATGTAGATAATTCGTCATTGTTATTTAATTTTCTAAATAAAAACATATGTTATAATATTTTTGGCAAGTCGAGATAAAAGGAGCGTTTAAAATGTCACCAGCAATGATGAGAATGTACATATCATTTGTAGGAATGTTTTTTTTATTTGTAGCTTCAATTTTAATTTTATGGGCCCGCTATAAATTATCTGGTTGGTTTAGGGCACTCATAAGTACAATTGCTTACGTTTGTTTAATTGTCGGGGGATTTATAATTATGTTAATAGTAATTGGTGGTCCAACAGCGGAATAATGGGGGTAAGACGTCATGAAGATTTTTAGAGTATTAGCATTTATATTTTTACTAACGTTATTAAGTGCATGTCTTTATCCAGATGAATTAAGAAATCAAAATATGCCAACCAACGATGAACAGCTTGAGCAAATGCAACGGGCAGTAGAAACTTTTCAAGAACAACAGAACGGTTTATTGCCAATTTTAACGAGAGATCATGATACGGATGTTTTTATTAGATATCCTATTGATTTTAACAGACTTAAAGAAATGAATATGATTGGAGAGACACCGAAAAACGCCTACGAGCAAGGAGGATATTATACATATGTCATTATCCACCCAGAAGATGATCCCCTTGTAAAAGTCGTTGATGTTCGACTGACTCAAGCATTACAGCAAATAAATTATGAAATTAATTTGTACCAGCAGAAAAATTTTTATCCACCATTTAAAGATGTGTTGTTCCAAAACTATTTTACAATCGATGAAAGTAAATTAAATAGTAAAGAAAAATTAACGGTAACAAGTCCATA